>NZ_JAOCGL010000023.1:0-44333 GCF_029842485.1 Stenotrophomonas sp. GD03777 | reverse complement strand
AGTGCCGGCAAGGCCGGATCCTTCAACCCGGCATCCAGTGCACGGCGCGCCTGCTGCTGCGCCTCCGCCGACCGGCCCAGTTTCTGCAACGCATAGATCTGCAGCAGGCGCAGCCGCACCACGTCCGGGCGCAACCGGACAGCTTCGCTGGACTGCTGGTAAGCCGCTTGATAGTCGCCGCGCTCGTAAGCGGCGAAGGCCTGCTCGGCGATGCGGTATGCAGCGCCGGACAACGGCAGCGGCGCATCGGCCTGCGCCAGCACCGGCGCGGCGGCCGTGGCCAGTGCCACGGCAATGACGGTGGACAGCAGCGTGGTCTTCATGCGGGCAAGGCTCCGGGAGGCGGCGACTGCAGCGCGGCCGCACGCCGGCGCTGCTCCTGCATGGCCTGGGCCACGGCCTCTTCGGTAGTGATGCCCTGCTTGACCAGGTAATCGCCAATGCGGCCATCGCGCTGCGGCTTGTACGCATCCAGTGCGATCTCGAAGCGCGCGTGGTCGATCAGGCGCATCTCCACCAGCAGGTCGCCCAGCAAGGGCACGTTGTCCAGCTGCCAGTGCTGGTCGCCGCCGATCAGGCGCAGGCCAGCGTTGATTTCGCTTTCGCGGGCGATGCTCTGTTCGATGTGTGCGCTGCGGGTTTCCTGCTTCAGCAATGCCAGCGCGTCTTCGGGCAATGGGCTGGCCACGGCCAGCCGCAGTGTCTGCTGCTGCCGCGGCGGTAGCGGCAGCATGCGCCACTGCACGCAGGCATCGGCGCTGACCGGGAATGAGCCCGCGCGCAGGTAGTCGACGTCGATGACCGCACGCGGCAGGTCGCCCTGGAAGGCGATGGCTTCGGCCAGGGTTTCATCATCCAGCCAGCCCTGGGTTAGCAGGATGCGGCCCAGCGGCTGCCGCCGGCCGGCATGCTGCTGCGCCAGCGCCTGCTGCAGCCGCTCCGGTTCCACCGCCTGCCAGGTGGTCAACAGCTCACCGAGCTGCTTGCGGGTCTGCACCAGCTGTGCCGCATCGGGGAAGTCGTGCATGGTCTTGTCCCAGACCATGCGCTTGCCGAACAGCAGGTAGGCCAGGAACACCTTCCATGCGCGGGCGGTGGCCATGAAGTTGATCATGTTGCCGACCACCATGCGCGGGATCGACATCAGCGCATGCTCCCAGCCGTACAAGCGGTTGACGAAGTAGAAGCGCTGCACGACGCGGGTCGCCAGCGCCGCCGTGGTCAGCAGCGCGACATTCATCTGCCAGGTACCGGCCTGGAACACGCTGGGGAACTGCATCGTCCACACCCCGGTCGCCTTCAACAGCCAGAACAGCAGCAACTGCAGGAAGATGAGGTAGGCGATGATGCTGACGAACGAGGTGATGATGCCCTTGCGATCGCGCGCCAACAGGTACTTGGTAGCCAGCGAACCGCGCCAGCCCAGCGACTCCCAGCTCTGCAGGCCGATGCCCAGCACCCAGCGCGCCTTCTGCCGGTACGAGGCGCGGAAGTTGTCGGGGAAGTACTCACGCACGCACAGTGCCATCTGCTGGGTGCGCTCGCGCACCGGCCCCCAGCCGAACCAAGACGGCCGGCGCACGCGAAACTGCACCGGGAAGCGGGCGAAGATCGACTGCATGCCCATGGCTGCCAGCCGCGCACCGACGTCGTAATCTTCGGTGAGGCTGTCGGTGTTGAAAGGCTGGTTGTCGGTCTGCGCGCTCAACGCCAGCAGCGCACGCCGCGAAAAGCAGGTGCCGACGCCGGCCGACGGCACCATGCCGGACACGCTCTCGCGCACCACCAGGTCCTTGGCGTGCCATTCGGCGAACTCGTCCATGTAGACACCGGCCACCAGTTCGTACCATTCGCGGTCCAGCGAGGTGACCGGCAGCTGGATCATGTCCTTGCGCGGCAGCAGGTAGTTGTAGAAGCGCAGTTCCATCGGGTGCAGCACGTCTTCGCTGTCGTGCAGGATCACCCCGGCGAACTTGATGTCGTGGCGCTTCTCGTAGTCGAAGATCGCCAGGATCAGCCAGTTCAGGCAGTCGGCCTTGCTGGTCGGTCCGTCATGCGGCACCTCCACGCGACGCAGGCGCTTGTAGCGACGGCGCATGCGCTCGACTTCGTCGATGGTCTGCTGGTCGTTGGGATAGGTGCCGACGAACACGACGTACTCGCGGTAGTCGAGCACGTTGATCATGTTCTCGACCATCTGCGCGATGACGTCGTACTCCATCCACGCCGGCACCATGATCGCCAGCGGCTGTTCCGGCCGCTGCAGCAGGTCTTCCTGGGTCAGCGGCCGGTACGCGTCGCGGCGCTTGACGGTCAGCGCGCGCCAGCTCTCGCGCACCCAGTACCAGACATCGATGAACAGATCATCGAGGCTGGAGATCAGGATCAGCACGGCCACCGCCGCCGCCGTGGTTTCGAGGGCGGCGTAGTAGTTGGCCAGCTGGATGTTCCAGAACAGACCGTCCACGGTGGATCAATGTCCTGCGTTGGCGGACTTGCGGCGGCGCACCTGGGTGACGCGGGCGGCCAGCAGCGCGAATACGATCACGCCGACCAGCAGCAGCAACCAGACCATGTGCCGTTCCCACTTCGATTGCGGATTGCCATCGTGCGCGAGGCGCGTGCCATAGGGATCCTTGCGGTCGAATTCGCGCACGACATCAGTGCCGTCAAGCACGGCAAGATCGCCGCGCAGCAACCGGAACGGTGCGCTGAACGACGGTGCCTGTGCACCGAGGTCGCTGTAGAGAACGCCCAACTGGCCGCCGGACGATCCCACCTGCACCACTGCGGCGTGATCCAGGCCGCTGACATCCAGCAGCGGTTGCGACGTGCCACCGACCCGCAGGTGGCCGTCCTTCTGGCCGGCCACATCGACACCGGCCGGTGCAACGCCGAAGGCCAGCCATGGCGCGCCCGGGCTGACCGCGGCACCGGCATCGACCACCTTCAGTTCCGACGCCTCCGGCGAGGCGCCCACTGCACTGGCCACCGCGATGACCTTGCCCAGCGAGGCCGGTGCATCCTGCAGCCAGGCGCCGGGCACGAACACCTGGTTGCCGCGTGACAGCTGGCTGCTGGCACCGACGAAATCACTGCCCAGCGAGCGCCTGGCCAGGGTCAGGTGGCTGCTGGGCAGGATCGAGACTGGATAGCCGGTCGCCGGATCGTGGCAGTAGGGGCGTGCCGGTTGGCGCAGGAAGCTGACACGGATCTCGTTGCGCGCCGACAGCGCGTAGGCCGGTACCTTGGCCACCAGCCGTTGCGGTTGGCCGTTGGCCGACAGCACCTTGCCGCCCAGCAGGTAGTCGTTGAGGTAGATCGTGGCCACCGCGCCCTGACCCGCCGCATTGGGGGCCGCCGAGACATCGATCACCACTTGCTCGGGCAGGCGGCCATCGGCCGACAGCGTGCCCAGATCGAAGCTGGCGCTGCGGTCGGCGCGGGTCACCACATCCATGGTTCCGGCGATGTTTCCGAGCCGGCTCAGCAGTACCTGGTCACCGTCCAGTTTGGGCGTTCCTGCTGCGCTGACCTGCAGGCTGCGGCCCAGCGCATAGCTGCGCCACTGTTCGGCGAACAGTCCGGCCACCTTGCCCGCTGCCGCCGGGTCGACCACCAGCGTCGGACGGCCCGCAACGGCCACCACGCTGACCGAAGCGTTGGCGGCGGGCTTCTCCAGGCCGCTCATGTCAGTACCGCGCCACGCAGCAAACGCTGCGCCCGCATCGGTGCCCGCCGCGCCGACCTGTGCGGCCAGCGCATCCAGCGCCGCGCGTACGCCGGCGCGCAATGCCTCGCTGCCGATCATCACATCGGCGGCAAGCGGCCCGCTGTCACGCAACGACAGCAGCGCCCCCACTTCGGCCAGATCCTTGATCGCGTGCACGCGTTCGCCCGTAGCCAGCGCTGCATAGGCCGGCACGCCCTGCAGGCTGGCCGGGACGCTGATGCCGGCCAGGTCGACGCTGTCGCCGACCTTGGGCAGCGCCACCACCTGCACCTGCTTGCCGCCGGCCTGCAACGCGGTACCAATGCGCCAGGCGGCATCATAGGTTGGCGCCTGCAGCGCCTTGCCCTCCACCAGCAGGCGCACCCGCGGTGGCAGCGCGCCCCAGGCCTTGGCGACGGTATCCACGGCACGCCCATCGAAGCGGTAGCTGAAGCGCGAATCCGGCGACAACCGCAGCACATTGGCCGGCGCGCTCTGGTCGGCACATTGATAGTCGGACACGATCGACCACCAGCCGACACCGACCCGCACGAAGCCGTTCTGGCGGGGTTCGCCATCGATGGCCAGCAGCTGGCTGGCATAGCCCTGGGCATCGGTGATCGAACGCGCGGCGACCGGATCGCCATCCACCGACCACAGGCCTGAAGTGCGCCCGGCGTGGCCACGCACATAGCGCCCATCGAGCTGCAGCTGCGCATCGCGGGTGGCAACGCCGGCCGGCACCGGCAGGTAGACCTCGCGCTGGCTCTCCTGCCCACTGAGTACCAGCGGTTGGCGGAAGCCGAGTTCGCGCAGGGTCATCTGCCGGCTCACCGTGCTGTCGCCGCTCCATTCTGCGAACTGGCCGGCGACGCTGTCGGCGGCGTGGGCACTGCCAACCGCGCACGACAGGACGAACGCGGCGGCGGAAACAAACAGGGGACAGCGGCCGGTGTGGCTCATGGCGTCACTTCATGGAGAGGGTGGTAGGCGGCACCGCCGCTGCGGAGACCGGGCGAGAATTCGGGAAGCGGGGCGCCACGCAAGGCGGCGACGATGCGGGCGCTGGCGCGGCCGTCGCCATAGGGACTGCCATCGGGGTCGAAACGGGTCGGCTGCGGTGGCTGTGCCAGGGCCGCATTGACCCCCTCGACGATGCGCGGGGGCGTGGTCCCGACCAGCGTCACCACACCGGCCTCGACCGCCTCCGGGCGCTCGGTGACGTCGCGCATCACCAGCACCGGCTTGGCCAATGCCGGCGCTTCTTCCTGCACGCCACCGGAGTCGGTGAGGATGACGTCGGCGCGCTGCATCAGGCGCACGAAGCGCAGGTAGTCCTGCGGCGGCACCAGGTGCACGTTGTCGAGGTTGCCCAGGTGTGCGTTGACCGGTGCCTGCACGTTCGGATTGAGGTGCACCGGGTACAGCACCTGCAGATCCGGCCGCTGGGCCAGTTCGGCCAGCGCACGGCAGATGTCCTCGAAGCCCTGGCCGAAGCTCTCGCGGCGATGGCCGGTGACCAGCAGCAGGCGGCGCCCGGGGGCGAGCATGTGGAAGGGTTCGTCAGCCTGGGCACGCAGTGCCGGATCGACATCCAGGCGCTGCACGGTCTGCTGCAGGGCATCGATGACGGTGTTGCCGGTGACCAGGATCTGACCGCCCAGATGCTCACGAGCCAGGTTGGCGCGCGAGCCGGGAGTGGGTGCATACAGCTGATGACCGACCACGTCGATCACCCGCCGGTTCATCTCCTCCGGCCATGGCCGGTTGATGTCGCCGGTGCGCAGGCCGGCCTCGACATGGCCGATCGGAATGCGGTGGTGGAACGCGGCCAGGGCGGCGGTCATCGCCGTGGTGGTATCGCCGTGCACCAGCACGCGATCCGGGCGGACCTGCGTGTAGAGCACGTCAAGCCGCTCGAACAGCCTGGAGCACAGGCCATTGAGGGTCTGGTTGGGCACCATGACATCCAGGTCATGGTCGGCGGTGATCTCGAACAGCGACATCACCTGGTCGAGCATCGCCCGGTGCTGGCCGGTGATGCAGACCACCGATTCGATGTCCGCAGCCTCGGCCAGGGCGCGCACCAGCGGCCCCATCTTGATCGCTTCCGGTCGGGTGCCGAACACCGACAGGACCTTCACCGGGGTGCTCCGGAAGGACCGTACTGGAGAATGCCAGTAGCTGTAGCCACGTCTGGATCCTTTCGGCGTTCCCGCCCAATGCCCGCAGGCAGGAGACGGTCACCTCATGAGGAAACTCCAAATTCGCGACGTCCATCACATTAGATTGATGGTACGTGCGTCGTGGCACTGATCTTCATCGTTGGAAGATCAACACGCAGTCAACGCCGCCCGTGGGACGGGCGACGTTGCGGCGGAACGCAGCAGGGACAGCCGCCCGGGCGGCCTTACTCGTACTGGATGGTGAAGGTGGCCTGGCCGTTCGCGACACCCGCACCCACCGTACCGGCCTGGGTCTGCACATAGCGCGCGCGCAGCGGCAGCGCCATGACGCTGGTCCCCGGCGCGGTGGTGCCGACGTTGATGGTCTGGCCGAAGCGCACTTCGCGCTCGGTGGTGCCAACGCGCTGGACCATCTGGATGCCGATGCGGGTGGCGCTGTTGCTGGCTGCGCTGAGCTTCAGCACACCCGGCATGTTCGAGCTGTCCTGGTCGGCATCGAGGCGGATGCCGATCTTGCTCTGGTAGGCGGCAACATTGCTGCCCTGGCAGTTCAGGCGGATCTCGAAATCACGATCGACCGCGCGCGAACCGACACCGGTGAAGGTGGTGTTGGGCACGCTGCCGAAGTCGACGGCGATGTTGCGGCTGCCGGCCTGCACTTCGCAGGTCGGGCTGACCACGGTGGTGCCCGAGCCCTTGAAGGTGGAGGTCAACACCGGGCGACCGGGGCCATCACCGTCGAAGTAGTACGTGGTGAAGCGGCCGTTCGGCGCGATCACGCCCGAGCCTGTCTGTGCCGCAGTCTTGATCAGCTGGATGCGGAACGTGCCTCCGACCAGCGAGATGGTGCTGTTGCTGGCGAAGTTGATGGTGTGCGGATAGTAGGTCTGGATCGCGCCGGAGTCGCGGTACAGGCGGATGCCCACGCCCGCCACATCGGTTTCATAGACGTTCGAGAAGCCGGCCACCGGACGCTTCTGCGCGGCGTTGACGTACTCGCCGATGGAACGGCCACCGGACCAGTCGCAGCGTGCCACGCTGTTCTGCTGGTTGATCGGTTCGCTGATCTCCTTGATCACGCCACCGACCGGCGTGCTGGGCAGGATCACGATCTGGCCCATGTCCATGGTCACGTCCTGCGCGGTGAACCAGCTGGACTGGATGCGGCACGACGCGCTGGCCTGCTGTGCCAGCAGTGCGCCACCCAGCAGTACAAGGGCCGTCAGCGCCTTGCGGCCACGGGAAGAAATCATCGGCATGCTGCCTCCAGCGGAATGAAGCCGGTCTTGGACGCATCGGCGCCCGCCGGAACCTGGTAATCGATGGTGCAGCGCTGGTCGGCACCGGCGCCCCACTCCACCAGCAGGCGGCCCTGGTTGTTTTCACTGCGCACGTACAGGCGGCCGCCCTGGCTGACCATGCCGACCGGCTGGCCCTGCTCATCCTTGACCTGTGCACCGAACGGCATGCTGCGGCCATCCGGGTTGCGTACCTGGATCAGCAACGCGTTGCCCTTGCGGGTATCGAAGCGCAGGTAGCTGATGGCACCGGCGAACGGTGCGATCGACTGGCTGGTGCTTTCCAGCTCGACGTCGTGGGCCATGCCCTGCGGATCGAGGGTGACGGTGTTGAGGCGGTACGGCGACACGTACGGCACCACGGCGTAGCCGCGGCCATCGACGCGCAGGCCCGGGGCGTTGCTGACGATCGCATCGCGCGCGCCCGGTGCCTCGACCAGCACCATGGTGTCGCCACGCTGCGGGGTGAAAGTGAAGCCGCCCGGATGCACCACCACGCTGCCGTTGGCACCGACGGAGGCCTGACGGAAATCACGCGAGTGGCTGTAGGTGGCATTCAACGCGGAGTAGCGGCTGCGGTATTCGGCATTGCCGACCGCCGTGGTGCCACCCTCGCGGGAATCGGACAGGGCCACGCCGTAGCTGAAGTTGTTGTCGACGCCGGCCGAACCGGTGATGCCGACGCGGCTGTTGTCGTAGCCACCGCGGTCGCGCACGCCCAGATCGGCACTGAACGACACCGGGTGGGTACCACGGCCCAGCGGCACGCTCATCGACAGCAGGTACTGGGTGTCGGAACGGCCGAGCACGCCTTCTTCGGTGCGCAGCGCCGAGAAGCCGTAGTTCACCGAACGCCAGGCGTTGTTGTAGCCCACCTGGTACTGCTTGGAGGTGCCGGAGCGGTCATAGAAGTCACGCACCGAACCGGTCACGTACAGCGCACCGCCACGACGGCCCAGCGGCTGGTTCAAGGTCACCTGGAACTGGCTGCGCTGGCGACCACGGGTGGTCGGATCGATGCCGCGCTTGTCCGAGTCACGGCCATACAGCGCGTCCTGCAGGCTGTAGAAACCTTCGGTCGAGTAACGGTAGGCGGCCAGGGTCAGGTTGGTGCCGGTCTCACCGATCATGTTGCTGTAGCTCAAGCGCACGCTGGCGCCGGTGTGGCTGCCGTAGTGGTCGAACGAGGTGCGTGCATGGGTGACGTCTGCCGCGAAGGCACCGACCCGCGTGGACAGGCCGACACCGTACAGCAGCGACAGGTAGCCATCGCTCAGCGCGCTGCCGCCGTACAGGGTCAGCTGGTTGCCGATGCCGCGCTGGTAGGTGCCCTGCACCAGCCAGGGTTCGTCGGCCAGCAGCTTGTTGCGCACTTGGCCGGCGGTCAGCGAGTAACGCGACACGCCTTCGCGCAGCATCTGCGGCACCGAGCCGAACGGCACCTTGAATTCGCGGCGGCGGCCATCGGCCTCGATGACGCTCACTTCCAGGTCTCCGCCGTAGCCGGTCGGGTACAGGTCATCGATGACGAAGTTGCCCGGCGAAACGGTGGAGGAGTAGATCAGCTGCTGGTTCTGGCGCACTTCGATGCGTGCGTTGGTCTCGGCGATGCCGCGCACCACCGGCGCGTAACCGCGCAGCGAATCGGGCAGCATGCGATCGTCGCTGGCCAGGCTGGCACCGCGGTAGCCGATCGAGTCGAACAGCTCGCCGGTGGTGTAGGCCTCACCGATGGTGAGCATGCCGCGCACCTGCGGGATGCCGCGCTGTGCGTAGGTGGCGATGCTCTGCCAATGGCGGCCGTCACCCTCGGACCAGGTCAGGTTGGAGTCGTGGCGGAACTGCCAGCCACCCAGGTTCAGGCCGGCATTGAGGCCGAGATAGGCACTGCGGTTGCGCTGGCCACCTTCGACACGGCTGTTGCTGTCGATGGCATTGAAGCTGTAGCCGACGAAACCGGCATTGATGCCGCGGTCCCACAGCGCCGGGTTGACGTAGCCGCGTGCCTCACGGCGCAGGAACACCTGCGGGATGCTGAGGTCGTAGCGCAGGTTGCCGCTGTCGTAGACACCATAGGCGTTGGCCATGCGCTGCTGCACCGGCACGCAGCTGGTCGTGTCGGTCGGCAGCGTCGGGTCCTGCTGCAGCAGCACGGCCTCGCTGTCCACGCCCATTTCTTCCAGCATCGGCAGCGGCAGGCAGGCGTCGACACGGCCCTGTGCATCGGCCTTGAACTGCAGGTCACGACGGCCCTGCCAGGCACCGTTGACGTAGACATCGACACGGTAACTGCCGGCCACCATCGGGTTGCCGTTGCTGAAGGCAGCCAGGTCGACCTGCTTGGCCTGGCCGGACAGGAAGCTCGAATTGAACTGGGCCGATTCCGGTGCACGCGCGTTGGCCGCACCACTCTGCGCCATCAGCGCCTGTTCGCCGAGATTGGCCGGTGCAGCCAGCGCCCATCCTGGGCAGGCCGCGCCAACAACCAGCAGGCAAAGCGCCTGATGGATCGACAATGTCAATCTGTTTCCGATCACACTGACATTCCTTCAATTCGCCGCACGGCGGCGGTGGCGGGATGCGCAGGCCCTTGGCCGGCGCGGCGCGTTCAGCTCCCGGTGCTGTCGAGGCGGACGGTGTGCTCGACCCGGCCGCCGTAATCGTTGATGGTGATGAAGCGCACCTGGTTGGTGCCCGCCGGCGCGGCGAACTCCAGGCTCTGCTTCGGCGCGACCATCGCGCCCTTGTCCTCGACGGCCTTTTCGCCGCTGCCGGTCACGGCATGCACTTCGGCCAGAGTGACGTGGAAGGGGCTCGGGTTTTCCACCCGCAGGCGGTCGCCATTGCGGGTCCAGCGCAGCGCTGCCGGTGCGTCGTTGGCGACGCCCTTCAGGCCCTGCGGCCGGTAGAAAAGCTTCAGGCGCGAACGGAACGCAACCTGCAGGTAATTCTGGTCACCACTGTCGGCGTTGTCCGGCGACGGCGGTACGTCCAGCACATTGAGCCAGAACACCGTCTCGTGATCGGTCGGCAGCTGCGCGCCGGAGAAGATCAGGCGCAGCGCCTGGCTGCGGCCCGGCTCGACGCGCGCGATCGGCGGCGTCAGCACGAACGGAGCATCGCTGGTATCGGCGGTCTGGTTGGCGTCGCCACTGTCGATCCAGGCCTGGACCAGTGCGGGCGAGTCGCCCACGTTGTCGACCTGCACGGTGACTTCGCGTGCCTGTGCCGGGTAGATCACCCGCGTGCCATTGACCACCACGCCGGCCAGTGCGTTCTGGCAGAGGGGCAGCGTGAACGCTGCCAGCAGCAGCGCCCGGGGAAAGAGTGCTTTCATCGGAAGTACTACGCTCGAGGGGTGTGGCCAAGGGCCGCGGAGCACTGGCCGGCGCGTACGCCGGCCAATGCGGGTACGGCTACGATCAGTTGTAGATGATCGTGTACTTGACGCTGCTGGTGACGTCGCCCGGGGTGGCGGCGGCAGTGGCGTAGTACTCAGCGTAGTAGTTCAGGTCGGCCGAGCCGTCGGTGCCGACGGTGACCCACTGCGAGTTGGTCTGGGCCAGGCCAGCGCCAGCCGCCTTGATCGGGAGGAACTGGTTGTTCGAGCCCAGCAGCTGCAGCTGCACGTTGGTGGCAGCGTTGGCCGAGGCCTGGTTGACCAGGCGGCCGCTGTTGAAGTCGACGGTCGAACCCGGCTCGAAGTAGGTGGCGACGTTGCCGGCGCTGCACTTGGTCAGGTTGATGGCGAACGGGGTACGGCCCGCAACGGCACCGGCGGTAGCCAGGGTGTTCTTCGACACGGTCGGCAGGGTCACGGCGAAGTCCTTGCCGCCCGGGGTCGAGATGGTGCAGGTCTTGTCGGTCACCTTGCCATTGAAGGTGATGGTGCCGTCGGCGGCGTTGGCGGCCAGCGGAGCGGCGGCCAGCATCAGAGCGGCAATGAGGTTGATCTTGTGCATTCGCTTTTACCTAACCCTACTGAAGAGATGAGAAGTAGAGGAGGAAGCAAGGAGCACTGCCGGGCTAACAAGACCCATCCTTGCGTCTCACCTGTGGCCGGACTCGGACATACCTTCCCCTGAATCCGTGACGCAAGTATATGCACAAATGTGATGAAAGTCTCATTATTTTTCTGAACGCCAATTCATTGACGCTCTAAATGTGACGTGATAGGCGGAATCTGCGCCTGGGAGGCGTGAAAGATTTGACGACGGGGCCGCCAGGTCGCGGCCGACCGTGGATGACGCGTTGAGAGGCGCGTTCGGCAGGCGCGGAAACAGGCCTTTTTCAGCCGGAAATCGCCTTATTTGATGCGCATCACTCTTTCTTGGTGATGGCCCTAGCAGATTCGGATTTGTCCTATTAAAGGCGGATCGAACCTGTCGCTAACTAGGACACACCGAACCAGAGAACGTGTCATGAGGAATTCCATTCTGCTGTGTGTGGCCCTGATGTCCGTCAGTGCGCTGGCCCAGGCCAGCAGCGGCAGCATCCGTTTCAGCGGCCGCATCGCCGAGCCGGGCTGCACGACGAACCTGTCCCAGGGTGAGCTGAGCCTGGCGGCCTGCCCGCCGTCGGCCAAGGGCTCGACGGTGGAAGTGACGGCACTGGCCGATGGCCAGGCCGCGACGCTGCGCGATGGCAAGCGCCAGGGCCAGAAGCTGTCGGTGTCGGCCAGCGCGATGCGCGCCGGCGATATCGCCTTCTCCGAGCGTTACAGCGTGCAGGCTTCGAAGCAGCAGCCGCTGCAGGGCGCCTACCTGGTGGTGGTCGACTACCTGTAAGCCGACGTATTTACGCCGGCGGCAGCTCGAAGACCTGGCGCAGGTAGGCCAGGTAGCCCGGGTCGTCGCACATGCTCTTGCCCGGCGAATCGCTGAGCTTGGCCACCGGCTGGCCGTTGCAGCGGACCATCTTGATGACGATGTTGAGCGGTGTCGGGCCCAGGTCATTGGTCAGGTGGGTGCCGACACCGAACGCGACCTGGCAGCGACCGCGGAAGTAGTCGTACAGGCGCATGACCTTGGCGATGTCGAGCCCATCGCTGAACACCAGCACCTTGCTGCGCGGATCGACCCGGCGCTGCTGGAAGTGCGCCAGCATGCGGTCACCCCAGTCGAACGGATCGCCTGAGTCATGGCGCACACCGTCGAACAGCTTGCAGAAATACATGTCGAAGTCGCGCAGGAACGCGTCCAGGCCGACCACATCGGACAACGCGATGCCGAGGTCGCCGCGGTACTCGCGCGCCCAGGATTCCAGTGCCGCCACCTGCGAATCACGCAGGCGCGGGCCGAGCGCCTGGAACGCCTGCAGGTACTCGTGGGCCATGGTGCCGTGCGGGGTCATGCCGTACAGGCGCGCGAAGTGGACGTTGCTGGTGCCGACCAGCTGCGGGCCGAGCGCGTCGCGCAGCAGCGGCAGCAGCCGGGCATGCCAGTCACGCGAGTAGCGGCGACGGCTGCCATAGTCGGCGATGCGGCATTGTTCGAAGCCGGGGGTATCGCGCAGCAGCGCGGCCTTGGCCTGCAGGCGGCGCTCGCCTTCGGCGAAGTCGGCCGTGGTGGTGTTGCGGAACCAGACTTCGTTGATGATCGCCAGCAGCGGCACTTCAAACAGGATGGTGTGCAGCCACGGGCCGGTGATGTCCAGTTCGATCTCGCCGGGCACGGCCGTCGACGCACGCAGTTGGATGTACTTGCGGTCGAGGTGGAACAGGCCGAGGAAATCGGCGAAATCCGGCTTCACGAAGCGCAGGCCACGCATGTAGTCCAGCTCCGCGTCACTGAAGCGCAGGCTGCACAGGTGGTCGATTTCTTCGTCGATCTGGTCGATGTAGCGGGCCAGGTCGATGCCGGGCGTACGGCACTTGAACCGGTACTGCACCTGGGCGCCGGGGTGCTGGTGCAGCACCGCCTGCATCATGGTGAACTTGTACAGGTCGGTGTCGAGCAGGGACTGGATGATAGGCATGGGGCGGATTATGCGCCCGGCAGGGTGAACCGGGGTGCCTCCGGCCACGCTCGGCTCACGGGGAACAGCATTGGTAGATCCACGCCATGCGTGGATGCTCCTGCGGCGCTACAACGACCTGCGCAGCAGGCGCGGCACCAGCATCGCCGCATGCGCCCAGATCGCGGCCCACACCGCAACGCGTACCGGCAGCGAGCGCTGCCTGGCCTCGAACTTCTGGAAGTAACGCCACAGCCCCCTGTGCTTGTGCCATTCCACGAAGAATGGCCGCGAACGGCTGGAGACGCCGCGCACATGGGTAACCTGCAGGTCGTTGGCGATCGCCACCACCGCGCCGGCCTCGCGTGCGCGGCGGCACAGATCCAGGTCCTCGGCATGCAGGCGGTAACCCGCATCCCAGCCACCGATGCGCTCGAACAGGGTACGCGGCATCATCAGCAGCGCACCGGACAACGCCGGCACCGGCTGCACGGCCTGGTGCGGATCGCGCGGAACCGCCAGCTTCGAACCCTTGCCCGGCGAGCGCAGCATCAGCAGGAAATCCGGATCGCGACGGCGCACCGCTTCATCGGCGTGGCCGTGCTCGTCCACCTGCTCCACGCCCAGCAGGCAATCGCCCAGCACCTCACCACGGCTGCGCAGTTCGGTCAGGGTGTCCGGCTCAATCATCAGGTCCGGGTTGATGAAGGCCAGCCATGGGCTGTGCGAGTCGGCCACGCCCTGGTTGTTGGCGGCGGCAAAGCCGGGATTGTCCGGATTGCCGACGAAGCGCACGCGCGGGTCATGGCTGGCGTGCCGCTGCACGATGTCCAGCGTGCCATCCAGCGAACCATTGTCGATCACCCGGATCTCGGCGATGTCCTGCGCCTGGCGCAGGCGCGACAGGCAGGCATCGATGGTGCTGCCACTCTGGTAGGTGACGACGATGGCGGCAATGGCTGCATTCAAACGGGAGGCTCCGGCGCGGGCGGGACGAACAGGTCGCCCTGTTCCTTCGGCATTATCGCCTGCCGCATGCGCTGCTGCAGGTCGGCACGCAGACCGTGCAGTGGATCGTGCATCAGGAAATCGGCCAGCCGCGGCACCCAGGCCGGCCAGCGCGCGGCCAGGGCCTCCAGATCGCCATCGCGGCTGACCGCCTCTCCTGCCCGGCCGACGAACGCGGTCTCGCACAACACGTTGCGCCACCCCAGGCCCGCCATGCGCAGGCTCAGGTCGACCAGCGCGGCATTCCAGCCGGCATAGCTGTCCACGTCCAGGCCACCGGCACGGCGGCGAGCGTTGCCACGTACCAGCACCGCGTGGGTGACCGCCGATGGCAGCTCCGGGTGAAGCGTCGGCAACGTGGCGCAGGTATGCGCCAGCAAGGCCGGGTCATGGGGTTCGGGATTGATCTCGCCCAGCCGTGGCCACGCCGCGGTCTCGCCGGCATTGCACCAGGGGGTCGCGGTGGCAATGGCGGCATCGCGGGCGAAGGCATCCTGCAACTGCTGCAACCAACCGGGCGACGGCACGCTGTCCGGCGCCAGCACGGCCACGTCCAGGCCATCGCAGGCGCGCAGCATCTCGTCCAGATGGGCAACCTCGCCCAGTGGGCGCGCGCGCCGGGTGTACTCGGCCTGCAGCGGCGTATGCGCCAACCAGTGCTCGACCACGGCCTGCGCACGCGGCCCTGCCTGCGCGTCATCGGCCAGCCAGACCGGGGTGCCCGGCGCGGTGCCGGCATCCAGTGCGGCCAGGCAGCGATCAAGCGCGGCATCGTCCACGCACAGCGGCAACAACACGATCGCCCCCATCCCGCCTCCGTGGTTGTCGGTGGCCACAGCGTAGCACCGGGAGGGTATCGGCCGGGTTGCACCCGGCACCCGCAGAGGCCAGAGCCAGAGCCAGAGCCGAAGCAACAGCCGGAGCAAAAGCTGGGTTCCTGGGGGGATGGCGGGGTGGGTCCGGTTGCGGGGGACGCCGTAAATACGTCCCTGTAGGCTCGGTCGCCGCATCCATGCGGCTCACGCCCCCACAACCGGACCCACCCCGCCTTCGACAGTTTTCCGCGATCTGTCGGCCCTACCTTCTGTAGAGCCGAGCCATGCTCGGCTCAGATGTTTCGGATCTCGAAATATTCGATTTCGATGGAGAGTCATCCACGCATGGCGTGGATCGTGTCGACCAAGGTCGACACCTACCAACAGCAGCAGGAAACTGTCGAAGGCGGGGCACTGTGGGTTTGCGGGGTGTGAGCCGCATGGATGCGGCGACCAAGCCTACATGGACGTATTCACGGCGTCCCCGCAAACCCACAGTGCCCCGCCATCCCTCAGTAAACCCGCTGTTGCTGTTGCTGTTGCTGTTGCCGTTGCTCCAGCTTCAGCCTCTGCGGGTGCCGGGCGCCGCCCGGCCGTAAACCCCTTACTTCTTCGCGCGCGGCTGGTTCAGCGGCTCCATCGCGCGGAAGCGCTTGCTGTACTCATCGGTCAGGTTGCGCGATTCCTGGCTGTTGCGGACGATGGTCGGGGTCAGCAGCACGATCACTTCCGAACGACGGCTGGTGCGGGTCTTCTGCCCGAACAACGCACCGACCACCGGAATCCTGCTCAGGCCCGGAATGCCGCTGCTGCCATCGGTGGCCGAGTCGGTGATCAGGCCCGCCAGCATGATGGTGTCGCCGCTCTGTACCGCCGCTTCGGTGGACAGCTTCTTGGTCGAGATGCGCGGGTTGCAGTTGCGCTCGTTCGGGTTGCAGGCGTCCGGCACGTCGGAGGCGCTGCTGACCTCCTGCACGATATCCAGGAACACCGTGCCATCGCGGGTCACGCGCGGGCGTACCTTGAGGATCACGCCCGTGTCGATGTACTGCACCGAGCTGTAGGTGCTGGTGCCCACGCCGGTGTTCACCGTGGTGGTGTTGATCGGCACCTTGTCGCCAACGTTGAGCGTGGCCTCGGCGTTGTTGCGCACGAACACCGACGGTGTCTGCAGCAGGCGCAGGTCGGTGACCTTGTCCAGCGCGCTGACCACGGCGGCCGCGTTGTGGCCGGTGAACGCCCAGCCCACGCCGTCGTTGCCGGTGACACCGCCGGCGAAGGTATTCCACGAACCGCCCGCTGCCGGCGGCAGGGTCAGGCCTGCCAGTGCGCCGGTCAGCGCGCGACCAGCCACGGCGTTGTCGAAGAACCAGTTCACGCCATACTTCAGGTCACCGGTCAGCGCGACTTCGGCCACCTGTGCCTCGATGTGCACCTGCAGCGGCATCACGTCCAGCTTCTCGATCACCTCGCGGATCGAGCGCCAGGCCTGCGGCGTCGAGCGAACCAGCAGGGTGTTGGTCTCCTCCACCGCCGACACGCCGACGCGGTCGCCCTCCACTTCCAGGCTGACACTGACGTTGCCGGGCTGTCGCTGCGGCAGGTTCAGGCTGCCGTTGCTGCTGCTACTGCCACTGCTCCCGCCCAGCGTCGAGCCGAGGGTGCTGCTGTTGTTGTCCATGCCACGATCGCCGTCACCGCCCAGCTGCGACGGGATGGCGCCCGGTGCCAGCGAGGCCGGGCCGGAGCCGCCGCGGTTGCCACTGCTGGCGAAGGCCTCGCTGAGGCGCTCGGCCAGGTCGCGTGCCTTGATGTAGCGCAGCTCGTAGGAGAACAGGCGGGCGCTGCCACCTGCGGTGTCGATGCGATCCAGCCACTGCTGGATCTGGTCCAGGTAGCGTACCTGCGGCGTGATCACCAGCACGGCGTTGGCGTTCTCCAGCGGCAGGAAACGGAACATGCCAGCACTGGGCGTCTTGCTCTCTTCGCCGAACACCTTTTCCAGGTCGGCCGCGACCTGCTCAGCCTTGCCCGACTGGATCGGGAACACGCCCACCGACATGCCCGACAACCAGTCGACGTCGAAGATCTCGACGGTGCGCAGGTAGTTTTCCAGTTCTGCGCGCGTACCACCGAGGGTGATCACGTTGCGGCCGCTGTCCACGTTGACGATGGCGTTGGGGCGCGCATACGGCTCCAGCACCTTCTTCATCTCGGTGGCCGAGATGAACTGCAGGGGGACCACGCGGACCTCGAAGCCGCGTGCGCTGGCCGCCGGCGCGGTGCTCGGCGCGACCGTGCCGGCCAGCGCCTGGTCGGCGGCGACGATGTTGTAGCGCCCACCGCTGTAGACCATGCGTGCGTTGTTCCAGCCCAGCACCATCTCCAGCAGGTTCAGCGCCTGCGCCGGCGAGACCGGCTTGGGCGTGGCCAGGGTGACCGTGCCCTGCACGCCCGGTGCGATCACGTAGTTCTGGCCAAGCATGTCACCAAGGATGGCCTTGACCACCGCATGCAGCGATTCGCCTTCGAAGTTGAAGGTGGCCTCGCCGGTGCTGGCGCCATGCAGCGCCGGTGCCGGTGCGCGCGCGGCCTCACGGTTGATCATGGTGCCGGTGCCGCGGCGGATCACCGCCTGCGGTGCGCCCTGGCTCTCGCGGGCGGCATCGGCGGCGACGTCGGCTGCCTGGCCGGCATCGGCACTGGGCGACAGGTTGCCGTTGCGCTGCACGTGC
This sequence comes from Stenotrophomonas sp. GD03777, assembly GCF_029842485.1. NCBI lineage: Bacteria > Pseudomonadati > Pseudomonadota > Gammaproteobacteria > Lysobacterales > Lysobacteraceae > Stenotrophomonas > Stenotrophomonas sp. GD03777. The sequence continues at coordinate 26,624 of NZ_JAOCGL010000023.1, read as the reverse complement.
GGCGCGGACACCGTACTGCAGCCGACCAGCAGCGCGAGGGCAAAGGACCAGGGAAGAAAACGCAGGTTCATGCATTCACTCTATCGGTTGGTGCCATCGCCCGGGGGCGGCGACGGTTGTTGCTGCTGTTGCTGCAGCTGGCGGCGGCGGGCCTGGATGCGTTCGCGGATGGCCTGCATCTGCGCTTCGCTGGGACCGTTGTTGTTGGCCGGTGGTGTTTTTGCAGCTGACGCCGCAGGTGTGGGGGCATTGCCGGCGGGCGGCGTCGGTGGGGTGGCCGCGACCGGGGACGGCGCCGGCGGAGCACCCGCCGAAGGCGGCACAACGATCGCACCTGCAGGCGGTACACCGTTGGCACCGCGCAGCACCGTCGGCGGCTCACCGCCCTGGCCGTTGAACACGGCCAGTTCCAGGACCTGGTTGCCACCGGGGCCGATCACCGTCGCCTGGCGCGGCTGCAGCGCGACCAGCTGCCAGCCATCCACGGCTTCGCCGTTGAGACGCAGGCGCAGCGAGCGGTTCTGTTCGGTGGTGAAGGTGGCCATGCCGAAATCGCCGGTCAGCAGCACGCCGGTCAGGCGCAACGCGGCACTGGCCGCCGGTTCGCTGCCCCCCAGCAGATAGGGCCGCGGCCTGCGGTCTTCGGCGAATAGCGGGCGCTCACCGATCGCGCTGTAGCTGTCGGCGCTGGCCATGCGCTCGGCCGCCAGCGGCGGCAGCGATGGCAGCGATGGCGCGGCGTCGGCATCACCGTCGGCGCCCGGCAGCTGGCTGCCCAGCCCGAACACGGTTGACAGCCAGACCGCCGCCGCCCAGCCGGCCAGTGCCAGCAGGAAGCCGGTACGCAGGCTGATCTGCTCAAGCTTCATCGGCCACCTCCGGCCCTTCGGACGGGGGCGCCGGCTGGGGCGCAGGCGTGGCCTCGGCCGGCGACGTGGACGGTGCCGGTGCCGCAGCGGGTGCCGGTACCGTGCCGTCGGCGGCGGCGCCTGGCAGCAGATAGCCGGCCAGCTCGAAGGACACATCCAGGCCCAGCCCCGATTCGTTCGGCGATTGCTGGAAGCGCTGCGCGATCAGGTTGAGGTTGTCGACGAACAGGCGGGGGCTGCCGGTTTCGAGGCTGTGCAGCACGGTGGCCAGTTCGGCCACGCCGCAGCGCAGGCGCACCTGCATGGCGACGCGCACGAACTCGGCATCGCGCCGGTTGTCGGTCAGCGGCGTGCGGTTGCTGATGGTGCAGCTGCGGTTGCCCGGGCTGGCCATCGCCACCGCATCCTGCAGCCGGGCGCCCAATGCAGCGGCGGCAGCTTCGGCAGTGGCTTCGCGCAGGAAGCCTGGCCGCTGCTGCAGTGCCTCGCGGGTAGCGCGAAGGCGCTGTTCGATCTGCGGCTGCTGCTGCAGCTGCGCCTGCACGCGCGACTCGCGTTCGCGCAGGGCGGCGACATCGGCATCGATCGCACGCAGCGGCTGGGTGAACCAGGGGTGCACCAGCAGCAGATAAGCCAGGCCCAGCACTGCCAGCAGCAGTGCCAGCGCCAACCAGCGATCACGGCGTGCGCTTGGCATCGGCATCGGCCGCCTCCGGGGTCGGTGCTGCGGCCGGCAACGGCTGCAGTTCGGCGGTCATGGTGAAGCGGTCGCGGCCACTGGCCGCGCCATCGGCCTGCAGCACCCCGGTCAGGTTGACCTTGCGCCACTGCGGTGCATCCTGCAGCAGCTGCACCAGCTGCGATGCTTCGCGGCTCAGGCCGATCAGCTGCAGGTTGTTGTTCTCGATCGCCAGCTTTTCCAGGTAGGTGCCTTCCGGCAGGCGCCGGGTCAGTTCGTTCCAGATCTCCACGGTACCGGCGCGCTGGCTGCGCTGCTTCTCAAGGAATGCAGCACCATCGATCAGCGCCTGCAGCTGCGCGCGTTCGCTGGCCACGCCACGCGCGCTGCGCGCGCTGCGCTCGACCTGCGCACGCAGTTCGTCGGCGGCGGCCTGGCGGTTGTCCAGCAACTGCACCGCGGCCAGTACCAGCATCACGACGGATGCCGCTGCCAGCAGCAGGTTCCAGCGCCGCATCGGGTCTGGCCGCAATTGGCGCTGCGCGGGCGGCAGCAGGTTCACCTGCAACACGTTGCCCTGCGCATCGATGGCATCGACGCCGGCCAGCGCATCGGCCCATTGGCCCACCCGCGTGCGCCATGCTTCCAGCTGCCGCAGTGGCCACGCTACCAGTTCGACCTGCAACTGCCCTTCGCCGCCCGCGCCGAGTTCACGCACGTCATAGCTGACCTGGGACGCTTCGAACGGGGTCTGCCGGTCGATCTCGAAACCGACCACGGCACGCAGGCGGTCAGCCGCCGCGGCGGGCAGGCGCAGCGTGCGCCGCAGCACATCCGCCGCGGGCAGCAGCCACACCCGGGGCAGGCTGCGCAGGCGCGGCTCGAGTACCCGGTCCAGTTCCACCGGCGACAGCGGCCACGGCAGGCGCGCCACCACTTCGCGGCGTTCACCGGCCTCACGCCAGACCTGCAGCTGGTCGCTCTCAGGCTGCAGCAACAGGCGGGCCTGGCCCCAGCCCAACGCCCATTGCCAGCGCACCGGTACCCAGGCCAGCAGCGACTGCCGCCACCAGCGCAGGAAGCGGCCAGCACCCGGGCCGATCCGGCCCTGCACTTGCCGCAGACTGTCCTGCCACGCCGTCATCTTGCTGTCATTCCCTGCTCCCAGCGAAGCACTGTGTAGGTCCGCCCGGGAACCCCGCCCGAGCCACTGCGTACCACTGCCTGCAACACCGACCTGCGTCCACTGCTGTCGATGGCAGCGGACTCGATACTATAGGTGCCGCTGCTGCTGGCAAGCGTTGTCGTACCACCAGCGGAATCTGCATCACGCTCCTGCTGTGCGCGCTGCGCCATCACCCTGTCCGCATCCAGCCCCAGCGCGCTCAGCACCGGCGCACTGGCGAACTGCGGATCCGGCCGGGCCTGGCGGCTGTACAGGGTCAGGTGCGGCAACATCGCCCGGTACAGCGTGCCGCGCATGCCCAGCACGCGCTGCAGCTCGCCCAGGGTCTCGAAGCGCTTGTTGCGTGGGCCATAGGGCAACCCGGCTGCGGCGTAGTCCTGCGCTTCAGCACCACCGCCCGGCTGCAGCAGGCTGTCCTCGTCACGCCAGTCGATGATGGCCGCCGCCAGCTGCCGGGCCTGGGCATCGTCTTCACCCAGCGCCTTGAGGAAGGCGGCCAGCAGCGCGGCGTCGGCCAGGTTCAGGTTGATCTTGCCGTTCTCGTCCAGCACCTTGATCTCGATGCTGGCGTCGTCGAACTGCCAGCGATAGGTCCGGCCATCGGCACGCCAGGGCGCGCGCTGCGGATCGGCCGACAGGCGCAGCAGGGCATATTCGAGGCCGGCACGCGCACGTTCCTGCCCGCGTGCATCGTCATCCAGCACGCGCTGCTGCAGGTGTTCGACCCGTGCGCTCAGCGCGAATGCGCCGACCAGCGCGGTCATCAACGCGATCAGCCACAGCACCAGCACCAATGCCGCCCCAGCCTGACGCCTCATCGCGCGCCTCCGCTGCCACCGGCGCGCAGCGCCACCACCAGCGGTGGCCACGGCGCTCCACGGGCCGGCACGATCTGGATCTCCACCAGCATCGGCAGGCGGCGGGTGTCGTCCCAGCGCGGCATCCAGTCGGTCACCTGCCCAGTGCTGGCATCGATACCCCGATAGCGCAGCTGCACCGACTTCAGGTTCTCCACCAGCACCTCGGGCGGGCGCGGTGGATTCTCGGCGATGCGCTCGCCTTCCTGCAGCAGCACCAGGTCCAGCAGCAGGCGCTGTTGGCCATCGCGTCCGTCGACCTGCAGCGCGTGCAGGTAGGGGCCGCCACGGCCGAGGTAGCCGGGCAGGTCGGCGGCGAACAACATGCGTTGCTCCTCCCCCTGGAAGAAGATCGGTTCGCGGGTGGGGTCCGGAACCTCAAGCGGGGTGCGCAACGCGCCCGCCAGCTGCCTGCGAAGCAAGGACTCGACCGCGCGCATGCGTTCGCTCTCGGCGGCGATCTGCTCGCCACGCTGGCTGACCGCCATCGCCGAGCGCACGCTGGCAAAGGCCAACGCCAGGCCGCCGGCCAGCAGCACGGTGGCCAGCATCACTTCGACCAGGGTGAAACCTGCGGCGCGGCGCCTCACCGTGCATTCTCCAGGTCGGGCGGCAACAGGCGCAGGCTGCGCCAGCGCAGCTGCTCGCGCTCGCTGTCACCCCAACGCACCTGCAATTGCAGCTCTGCCAGCCATGGGGTCCCCGGTGACGAGGCCTGCACGACATTGCCAGCGCGTGGTTCCACCCACGGCTGAACCTGCAGTTCCCAGTGATAGCGCCCCTGTTCCCAGTCACCCTGCTGGCTGCCCACCTGCAGCGGTGCGTCAACGCCGGCCTCGGCCAGCAACGACTGTGCATGCAGCACCGCGCGCGTGCGCAGCTCGGCATCGCGCACCTGTTTTGCGCCGCCGGACAGGCTGCCCAGCAGCAGGGTCAACGCCAGGCCCAGCAGGGCGAAGGCGATGATCACTTCCAGCAGGGTGAAGCCACGCGCGCGCCGCTTCATTGCGCCCGCCAGGGGCCGGAGCGGACCTCACCGGTGAGCCAGCCGACGTCGACGCGCCATTCGGCGCCGTCGCGCTGCAACCGGATGCGGCCGCCGCTGGAGCCACCATCGGGATGAAATTCGATCACGCCCTGCCCCGGCGCGGTGGCCAGCTGCGCGGCGCCTTCGAACTGCACCTGCAGCTGTGCGGGCACCTCACCGTGGCGCTGGTTGGCGCCCTCCCAGCGCCGCCGCGCCGGCTCGATGACGAAGCGCTGCGGTTCGCCGCGGGCGATTGCCTGCGCGCGCACCATGCGCAGCTGGCTGGCGATGTCCTTGCCGGCGCTGCGCAGCTGCATGCCGGCGAAACCGCGCGACAGGCCAGCGGCGGTGATCAGGCCGATCGCCGCGATCAGTGCGATCACCAGCAGCATTTCCAGCAGCGACAGTCCCGCCGCGCGCCTGCCGTGCAGGCGCGGGTGGGGCAACCGGCGCGGCAGGAAATACGTCATGCGCGGTTACGGCTGGTAGCGGATGTCAGCGTCGACGCTGCTACCGCCGGCCTTGCCATCCTTGCCCAGGCTGACCAGCTCATACGGCTGGCCTTCGCCCGGTGCGCGGTATTCCAGGGCGTGGCCCCACGGGTCGTTCAGGTCGGCCGGCTTGGCGTACGGGCCGAGCCAGCCGCCAACACCGGCCGGTGCGGTCACCAGGTCATTGAGCGAGCCGGGCAGCTTGCCGGTGTCGATCTGGTAGTTGTCGATCTTGGACGCCACGGTCTGCACCTGCGCCTTGGCGATGTTGGCCTTGCCACGGTCGGCACCGCCCAGCACGCGGCTGGCGACCAGGGTCAGCACCGCGCCGATCAGCACGATGACGATGATGATTTCCAGCAGGCTCATGCCCGACTGGTTGCGCGCGGCAGTGAAGGAAAGGCGGATCGGTCGGCGACGGGCAATCATGGACGGTCCTTTCAGTTACGGAGTGTCGGGGTTGCAGGGAGTGCCATCGTCAACCGATGGCATTGGTCAGGTCGTACAGCGGCACCAGCACGGCCACGATCACCGCGCCCACCACCGAGGCCAGCACCAGGGTGATCGCCGGCACCATCGCCGCCAGCAGGCGGTCGATGCGCCGGGCACTATCCTGTTCGAAGGTGTCGGCGGCCTTCAGCAGCATGGTATCGAGGGCGCCGGATTCCTCGCCGACCTGGATCATCTGCAGGGCCAGGCGCGGGAAGCGCTTGCCGCGCGACAGTGCCAGCGACAGGCCGGCACCATTTTTCACTTCATCGGCGGCCGCTTCCACATCGGCGGCCAGCGCGCGGTTGCCCAGTACGTTGCGCGCGATGCCCAGTGCGCCCAGCAGGGGCACGCCGTTGCGCAGCAGGGTGCCCAGCGTGCGCGCCAGGCGCGCGGTCTCCAGTTCACCGACGAGACGGCCGATGCCACGGCGCTGCAGCAGCCAGCCATCCAGCGCCAGCCGGAACGCCGGTTGCCGCGCCTTGCGCTCGAAGAACAGCGCCAGCAGCGCCGGCACCACCAGCAGCAGCACCCACCAGTCGCGCACGAACAGGCCCAGCTGCAGCACCGCATTGGTGAACCACGGCAGCGCCACGTCCAGGCTCTCGTACATCTGCGCGAACTGCGGCACCACGTAGCCAAGCAGGAACAGCAGCGCACCGCCCACCACCACCAGCAGGATCGCCGGGTAGACCAGCGCGTTGATGACCTTGCCCTGCAGCGCGCGGCTGCGCTCCAGGTAGTCGGCCAGGCGTTGCAGGGTTTCATGCAGGCTGCCGCCGGCTTCGCCGGCGCGCACCATGTTCACGTAAAGGCGCGAGAACAGCCCATGCTGGCGTTCCAGCGCGGTGGACAGCGGTGCACCGCCGCGCACCACGTCGCGGATGTCGGTGATCGCGCGGCGCGATCGTTCGTCCTCGGGCAACCCCAGCAGGATCGACAGCGCGCGGTCCAGCGGCTGGCCGGCACCGAGCAGGGTCGCCAGCTGCTGGGTGAACTGCAGCAATGCAGCGCCCTGCAACGGGCGCTGCTGCAGCAGGTTGCGCCAGCTGCTGCCGCCGATCGCGCCGGCGTCGGCCAGCTGCGTCTCCATCGGCAGGTGGCCCTGGTCCTGCAGGCGCGCGATCAGCTCGGCCTCGCTGGCCGCCTCCATCTGCCCGTCGAAGACCTCACCGTGCGGATTGAGCGCCTTGTAGCGGTAGTTCGGCATGTCAGCCCCGGCGTCCTGCACGCATCAGTTTTCCTCGGTCACGCGCAGCACTTCCTCGATGGTGGTCTGTCCGCTCAGCGCCTTGGACAGGCCATCCTCGTACATGGTGCGCATGCCGGCTTCGCGGGCGATGCGCTCGATCTCGCCCATGCCATCGCGACGCATCACCGCACGCCGCAGCGCATCGTTCATCACCAGGAATTCCATGATGGTGGTACGCCCCAGGTAGCCGGTCGGCGCCAGCGCCGAGGGCTTCGGGCGGTAAAGGTGGATCGGTCCCTCCGGCTGCAGGCGGCGCAGCTCGAAGCGTTCGATCTCCTCTGGCGAGGCTGCGTAGCGTTCGGCATGGGTCGGCTCCAGCCGGCGCACCAGGCGCTGGGCGAGGATGCCGTTGATGGTCGAGGTGAGCAGGTAATCCTCCACGCCCATGTCGAGCAGGCGGGTGATGCCACCGGCCGCATTGTTGGTGTGCAGGGTGGACAGCACCAGGTGGCCGGTCAATGCCGACTGGATGGCGATGCGCGCGGTTTCCAGGTCGCGCATTTCACCGATCATGATGATGTCCGGATCCTGGCGGACGATGCTGCGCAGCGCGTTGGCGAAATCCAGGCCGATCTGCGGCTTGGCCTGGATCTGGTTGATGCCCTCGATCTGGTATTCGACCGGATCTTCCACCGTGATGATCTTGACGTCGGCGGTGTTGAGCTGGCTCAGCGCGGTGTACAGCGTGGTGGTCTTGCCCGAGCCGGTCGGGCCGGTCACCAGCAGGATGCCGTGCGGCTGTTCCAGTACCTTGCAGAACTGCGGCAGGAAGGCGTCGGTGAAGCCGAGCCGGTGGAAATCGAAGACCACCGTTTCACGGTCCAGCAGGCGCATCACCACGCTTTCGCCATGCGCGGTGGGCACGGTACTCACGCGAAGGTCCAGCTCCTTGCCCTGCACGCGCAGCATGATGCGGCCGTCCTGCGGCAGGCGGCGCTCGGCGATGTTGAGCCGGGCCATGATCTTGATGCGGCTGATCACCGCGGCGGTGAGATTGGCCGGCGGGCTCTCGCCCTCCATCAGCACGCCATCGACCCGGTAGCGGACCTTCAACCGGCTCTCGAACGGTTCGACATGGATATCCGAAGCGCGCAGTTCCACCGCACGCTGGATAACCAGGTTGACCAGACGGATCACCGGCGCTTCCGAAGCGAGGTCGCGCAGGTGCTCGATATCGTCGACCGCGCCGCCCTCGCCATCGGCGGTTTCCACGATCGCGCCCATCGCGCTGCGGCCCTGGCCGAACCAGCGCTCGACCAGGTCATCGATCTCCGCGCGCATGCCCAGCACCGGTGTCACCGGAACCCCCAGCGCCAACTGCACGGCCTGCTGCGGATAGGCATCGTGGGCATCGGCCAGCCACAGACGCACCCCGTGTTCATTCAACTCCAGCGGGCACACATGGAACTGCTTCAGGAAACGCAGCGACAGCGGTAGCCCTTCGGCCAGCGCCTGCGGCGGGGCCTCCGGCACCTGCTTGCCCTCCAGCAGCGGCAGGCCCAGCACCTCGGCGCTGGCCTGTGCCTGGTCGCGTTCAGACACCAGGCCCAGGCGCACCAGCAGGCCCAGCAGGCTGCCGCCGGCCTCGGCGTGCAGCGGCCGCGCGCGCGCCAGGTCTCCTTCCTTGAGCCGGCCGCGTGCCAGCAGCGCATCCAGGATGCGGCCTTCGGCATCGTCGGTAACGGTTGCAGCGAGCGCGTTCACGTGACTCTCCTGTCAATCGGACCGACTTTAGCAGTTAAGCCATGATTTCCGCCGCCCTGCGGCCAGCTTTCGTAAAAAGACGAAGCCCGTCACACAGGATGACGGGCCTCGGCCGTTCAACTACGACACGTCAGGCTTACTGCGTGGCGAGGATGCTCACGCCGTTGTAGGCCGCTTCGCCCACCACCTTGATGTAGTAGGTGCCTGCCACTGGCTTGTTCACCCGTACCGTTTCGGACGTGCCGGGACGGGTCGACTTGCCATCGTTGTCGCTGGCGCTCGGCTCGCGTCCCTGGGCGATGTAGACGGACACGTTGCCGGTGCCACCGTAGGTGATCACGCTGAGCTGCTTGCCAGCGGCTGCCTCGAAGCTGTACAGGCGGCTGCTGCCAGCCGTACCGTTCAGTCCCCCCACCGCGGCCTTGTTGGTCAGCGGCGTCGCCACCGGCCCGCAGCTCTCGGTGCACGGCTCTTCCAGTGCCTTGGCCAGCGCCGCCTTGGCATCGACGATGCCGGTGCCGATCGGGGTGGCGGCCGGAATGCTGACCGGGAACGGGCGCGCGGTTTCCTTCAGCAGCGTGCGCATCGCGGCGGGGGCCAGCGGATCCTTGCCCTTGGCGATCAGCGCGCTCTGCACCAGTGCAGCAACGGCAGCCACGTGCGGCGAGGCCATCGACGTGCCGCCCATGCCCATGTAGCTGTAGCTGCCTGACTCCGGCGTGGTGGCCGCATCGGAACCGGACTGCCAGACGTAGCCGCCCGGATTGCCATCGACGCTGCCGCCACCACCCGGACCGGACAGGTCCACGCGGGTGCCGTAGTTGGAGTAGTAGGTGATGCCGCCGGTGATGCGGGTGGCGCCGACGGTCACTACGCCGTCGCAACTGGCCGGACGGTACTTGGATGCGTTGTCGGTCTCGTTGCCGGCCGCCACGACCACGGTGGTGCCACGCGAGATCGCGCCATTGATCGCATCCTGGTAGGTTCCGTCACAGCTGCCACTTCCACCCAGGCTCATGTTGATGATCTCGGCCGGGTTGGCATTGGCGGGCACGCCCGCCACGGTGCCGCCGGAGGCCCAGGTGATGGCGTCGGCGATATCGGAAAGGTAGCCACCGCACTTGCCGAGCACGCGGACCGGCAGCACCTTGGCCTTGTGCGCGACACCGGCCATGCCGACGCCGTTGTTGGTCTGCTCGGCCACGGTGCCGGCCACATGGGTACCGTGCCAGGAGCTGTCCTCCGCGACGGAGCCGGTGTAGCACTCATTGTCGTTCTCGACCCAGTCGCCATAGTCCTGCGCGCCCGGCACGCGATCGTTGGTGGCACGGCGCGACGTCTCGGCGTCGCTGATGAAGTCGTAGCCTTCCAGCAGGTTGCCGACCAGGTCCGGGTGCTGCGGCAGGATGCCGGTGTCGAGCACGGCCACCACCACGCCCTCGCCCTGCGATACATCCCACGCCGACGGTGCGTTGATGCCACCGGTGGCGTTGTGCAGGTGCCACTGGTACTGCTGGTAGTACGGATCGTTCGGCGCCAGCGCCGGCTGCACGTCACCGGCGCGCAGCTCGGTGCGGCGCAGCTTCACGTCGGCTTCGGCGTACTGCACGGCCGGGTCGGCCTTCAGCTCCTTCAGCACGCGCTGCAGTTCCGCAGGCGCCAGGCGGCCCTGCAGGCGGATCAGGTCGGCACCGACGCCGAGCTTGCGCACGACCTGCGGGCCAAGCGTGCTGGCGCGGGCGGTGCCACCGGACAGGCTGGCGCGGGTCAGCGCGGACTGCACGGCGGACAGCTTGGCCGAACGGTCGTCCGCCGCAGCGGTGCCAGCACGATACTTGACGATGATGCGCTCGGCGCCCGGCTCGGCGGTGCTGGCCTGGCGCACCGGTTCACGGGTCGGCAACCCGGCGGCGTGGACGGCACCCACCGCGGTCATCGACAGCACGGCGGCGGCAAGCACATTGATGCGAAGGTTCTGCTTCTTGATCACGTCGAAATTCCTCTTCTGGGTCATGGATCGAACCAACACTGCGGCCATCATTCCTTGACGACTCCCGGCCGGCCCAGCCGGGATTGCCGTGACCTCCCCCCAGGCCCTGATTGCAGGTTTGGCGCCGGCGTGGGTGGCCGCCGGCGCAGTGGTTTGGCTTACCAGCCGAAGCCGGCACCAACGCCGACCGAGCTGTCGTCACTGCTGAAGGCACCGCCGAAGGTGACCGTGGCGCGATCGCTGATCGCACGCTGGTAGCCCAGCGACAACGCCGACTCGCCGCCCTGGAAACCGATGCCGACGCCGACCCGGTTCTGGGTGCGGATACCGGCGGCACTGGTGGCCATGTTGAGCATCGCCGCGCTCATGGCGCCCTGGCGGTCGATGCGGCGATCCATGTGGCGCAGGCGCCCGTCGATCTCGCCCTTGAACACATCGAAGCTGTCGGCGACGGCCTGCACGCGGCTGTCGGTGTAGCTGTTGGCAGTGGCCATGCCACGGTCCAGCTGGCCCTTGTTGACGGCGTCGGTGGCAGTGGTGCCGGCGGCGACGTTGGTGACCTGGCGTTCGTTGCCTTCGCTACCGACCGACACGGTGTTGGCACGATCGGCAACCGAGCCCTGGCCCAAAGCCACCGCGTTGGCAGCCGTGGCACTGGCACCCTGGCCGATGGCGGTGGACGAGGCGCCACTGGCCACTGCGCCCTCCCCCATGGCGACGGCATTGAAGCCCGTGGCCGGGGTGCCAACCGGAATCCCGGCACCGGCGGCGGCGGCCGTCGGCGTGCCCTGCACGCGTGCGGTGCTGGCCGGTGCCGCGTCGGCGGTGGCCGGTGCGTCGGCGACGCTGGCCAGTGCGCTTTCATCCAGCGAGGCACTCATCGAACGCAGGCTTGCCGTTCCCGAACGCGTGCCTCCGGCGGTGCGGCGATCGATCTCGCTGACCTTGCGGTCCAGCGCACCGAGCGCATCGCCGACGTTGCTGTAGGTGGCGCCCTGGATCACGTAGTTCGGCGCCACGAACACGCCCTGCATGCCGACGCTGGCGCCACCGCCGAGGAAGCTGGCGGCATCACTGAGCGACTGGAACAACTGCCCGCCATTGATCGCCTGGCGGCTGCCGGCGGCGATGCTGCCGGCACCGACGTTGTCGATGGTGGTGCCCTGGAAGCCGGAGAGGGTCAGGCGATCACGGCTGGCGTCGTCATAGCCGACTGCACTGGCCGCCGTGGTCTCGACCGTCGCGATGCGCGAATCGAAATCACCGACGCGGGTTTCCACTGCGCCCACGCGCTGGTTGGTGACGTTGAGCTGCGAACCGGTGACCGCATCGGTGCTGCCGGCAGCGATGCGGCCGTCGGCCACATTGACGATGCGCCGCGTGGCCGGGCCATCGGTGCCATTGCCGCCGCCGACCGAGACCACGTTGGCATCGAGCGCACGCGAACCCGCCCCCAGAGCCACCGAGTTCGCACCGGACGCGCCGGCGCTGTTGCCCAGTGCAAGCGCACCATTGCCAATGGCCATCGCGTTGGCACCCAGCGCATTGCTGCGTGCACCACTGGCAGTGGCGGCCGAACCGACCGCAGCGGCATCGCTGCCGCTGGCACTGGCGGTACCCGCACCAGTGGCCTTGACGTAGCGTGCGGTGCCATCGGCGGTCGCCGCGACCGCATCGAGCTGGCCACGATTGACTGCATCGGTGCGCTCGGTACCGGCGGCGACACGGGTGATCTGACGATCACTGGTGCTGCTGCCCACTGACACGGTGTTGGCACGATCAGCCACCGAGCCGGCACCCAGTGCGATGCTGCCGGCTGCCGACGCATTGGCGCTGACACCCACTGCGGTGGCATTCGCGCCGGTGGCCTTGCTGCCGTAGCCGACCGCCGTACCAAGCCGGCCACTGGCTTCGGCATAGCTGCCCAGCGCGGAGGCACCGTCAGCCGAGGCGTTGGCGCGGAAGCCGCTGGCCTGCGACTGCGTGCCGCTGGCCGTGGCCTGCGCACCACTGGCGGTGCTGTAGGCACCCTTGGCCTGGGCACCGGTGCCGCTGGCGCTGGCACCGAGTTCGCTGGCGCTGGCGCCGCTGCCCACCGCCACGCTGTCGACACCACTGGCCTGTGCGTTGTTGCCCAGAGCCGCGGCGTTGTTGCCGGTGGCCAGGGCATCGACGCCGACGGCGGTGGCGTTGACGGCCATGGCATTGGCTCCGCTGCCCAGCGCGGTGGCGCCGTTGCCGACGGCGTTGGCCGCGTTACCGGCGGCCAGTGCGTTGTCGCCGTCGACCAGGGCACCGGCTTCGCCGTCGGCGTTGCCGCTGGCCTGGAACTGCCGGGCAGTCCTGTCGGCAACGCTGGCAACCGCGTCCAGCTGGCCCTTGTTCACCGCGTCGGTGGCCTCGGTGCCGGCTGCCACATGCGTCACCTGGCGCTCACCGCCCGCGGTGCCCACGGCCACGGTATTGTCGCGCTCGGCCTTGGAGCCGGCGCCCAGCGCCACGCTGTTCAACCCACTGGCGGTGGCACTGGCGCCCAGTGCCGTGCCATCTGCGGCATCCGCCCACGAATTCCAGCCGATCGCGGTGGCGTAATCTTCGGTCGCCCAGGCGCCGGCACCGAAGGCCGCCGCGCCGGTGCCGCTGGCACGCGACGGGATCAAGCCGAAGAAGGTGCTGCCACCAATGGCCACGCTCTCCTCGCCACTGGCCTCGCTGGACTGGCCCACGGCCACGGCACCGGTACCGGCTGCGGCGGCACCGAAGCCGACCGCGGTGGTGTTGGCCCCGCTGGCGGCCGAGCCGTAGCCCAACGCGGTGCCGAGGCGTCCGCTCGCTTCGGCATAGCCACCGACGGCGGTGGCGCCATCGGCAGAGGCGGCACTGCGGAAGCCACTGGCCAGTGCCTGCGTGCCGCTGGCGTTGGATTCGGTGCCGGTCGCGGTGCTGTACGCACCACTGGCCTGCGCACGCGCCCCTACCGCGCTGGCGCCGAGCTCGCTGGCGCTGGCGCCGGTACCGAGCGCAAGGCTGTCTTCGCCGGTGGCCTGTGCGGTACTGCCCAGTGCTGCGGCGTTGTTGCCGGTGGCCAGCGCATCGATGCCGACCGCCGTGGCGTTGGCGGCCAGTGCATTGGCGCCGCTGCCGAGTGCGGTGGCACCGTTGCCGATGGCGTTGGCCGCATCACCGGCCGCCAGCGCGTTGTCACCCTCGACCAGGGCGCCGGTTTCACCCTCGGCGTTGCCACTGGCCTGGAACTGCCTGCTGGTCTTCTCCGCTGCTGCGGCTACGGCGTCAAGCTGGTTCTTGTTGACCGCATCATTGCCCTGCGTGCCATCGGCCACGTTGGTGATCTGGCGGGTGTTGCCAGCACCGCCTACCGACACGGTGTTGTCACGGTCCGCGATCGAATCGGCACCCAGCGCCACGCTGTTGGCAGCGCGCGATTCGGCGGCGTTGCCCAGTGCGGTGCTGTTGATGCCGCCGGACCAGGCGCCGCCACCGACGGCGGTGGAGTAATTGCCCGATGCTTCGGTGGCCAGCACGCCAAACAGCGAACCACCGACGGCGACGCTGTTGGTGCCAGTGGCCAGGCTACCCTGGCCGGTGGCGGTGCTGTAGGCACCCGACGCCTCGGAGTCGCCGCCCAGCGCCACGCTGTTGGAACCGGTGGCACTGGCGAAGTTGCCGAAAGCGGTGGCGTTGAACGCCGATGCCTGGGAATAGCCACCGATGGCGGTGCTGTAGCCACCGGTCGCTTCGGCGCCGATGCCGAACGCTGCCGACGCCGTGCCGCTGGCGACGCTTTCGCTGCCGACCGCGGTGGCGCCGCTGCCGCTGGCATTGCTGAAGTAGCCCACCGCCACGGCTTCCTCGCCGGAGGCTTCGGACAACACACCGTTGGCGGTACTGCCGGCACCACTGGCGATGCTGGCGGCACCGAACGCCGCGCTCTGCTCGCCGCTGGCTTCGCTTTCCGCACCCTGCGCGGTGGCGTACTCACCGGTCGCCTGTGCGTTGGCACCGACGGCGCTGGCGTTGGCGGCGCTGGCCAGCGCGTTGAAACCGATCGCCTGCGCGTTGTTGGCCAGCGCATTGGCACCACTGCCGAGTGCGGTGGCACCGTTGCCGATGGCGTTGGCCGCATCACCGGCGGCCAGCGCGTTGTCACCGTCCACCAGCGCACCGGCCACGTCACCGCCGCTGCCACTGGCCTGGAAGAAGCGGCTGGTGGTGGTGGCGGTACTCGCGACCGCATCCAGCTGCGCCTTGTTCACCGCATCGGTGGCCTGGGTGCCAGCGGCGACGTTGGTGATCTGCCGCTCGTTGCCGGTGCTGCCGACCGACACGCTGCGGGCGCGGTTGGCAACCGAGCCGGCGCCGAGCGCGACAGCGTTGCTGGCGCTGGCGTTGCTACCGGCCCCGAGCGCGATCGCGCTTTCACCACCGGCCACCGTGTTGGTGCCGATGGCAATGCTGTTGAGGCTGTTACCCAGCGCCTGGAAGCCCAGCGCCACGCTGTTGTCGCCATAGCCGAAGGCACCACGGCCGACTGCGGTTGAGCTGGCACCATTGGCCCAGCTGTTGTAGCCGATGGAGGTTGCGCCACTGCCGCTGGCCCATGCCGCGTTGCCGAACGCCGAGGCGTTGGTGGCGGTGGCCCATGCACCGGAACCGAAGGCGCTCGCACCACTGGCCGTGGCCCAGCTGTAGCCACCGACAGCGGTGCTGTCATCGCTGCTGGCGAAGGCGCTGTCACCGACCGCAACGGCATAGCTGCCGGTCGCACGCGACTTGCCGCCGGCCGCGAAGCTGTTGTCGCCGCTGGCCTTGGCGGCATTGCCGAACGCGCTGCTCACGGCACCGGTGGCCTGCGCACCGCTGCCGACCGCCGTGGCATCGGCAACCGCCGTGGTGCCCACCTGTTGCGCCTTTCCGTCGGCGCCGATGATCGGCTGGTTGTACTCGTCGTAGGCCTGTCCGAGGCCACCGATGGCAACACCGCCGTTGCCGGTGGCGCTGCTGTTGCGACCCACCGCCACGCTGTCATCACCGATCGCTGACGCGGCAGCGCCATGTGCAACTGCACCAGCACCGACCGCGTTGCTCGAGGAGCCGGCCGCAACCGCACCTTCGCCCTCGGCGAACGCACCGGCATCACTGCCCGCTTCGGGCTGTGCCTGGAAGAAGCGCGCGGTGCCGTCGGCGGTGCTGGCCACAGCGTCCAGCTGCGCCTTGTTCACTGCATCCGTCGCCTGCGTACCCGCGGCCACGCTGACGATCTGGCGTTCATTGCCATTGGTGCCCACGGCCACCGTATTGGCCCGATTGGAGCCCGAATAGGCGCCCAGCGCGACACTGTTTTCGGCGCCAGCGGTGGCGTAGTAGCCGATGGCCGTGCTGTCCTTGCCGATGGCCCAGGTCTGCGCGCCCAGTGCACTGGCGTTGTCGCCTGCGGCATAAGCGAAGTAACCCAGCGCGGTGGATTCCGCGCCCACTGCTTCGGTGAAGCTGCCGTTGGCCAACGAACGGTCACCACTGGCGACCGCACCGCCGCCTACCGCGGTGGAGGACACACCGCTGGCCCGCGTCTGCACATACAGGCCCATGCCCGGCACGATGTCGGCCGGGCCACCGATGGCGACGCTGCCGGCGCCGGTGGCGCTGCTCTGCGTTCCCAGGGCGGTGGCGTTGCTGCCACTGGCGGTGGCCGCCGCGCCGAAGGCCGCGCTGCCCTGCCCCGAAGCCAGCGCATTGCTGCCGACGGCAGTGGCGCTCTGCGCGATGGCGACGGCGCCCGCACCCAGTGCACTGGTGCCATTGCCGATCGCGTTGGCCGCCTCGCCGGCGGCCAGCGCATCTTCGCCTTCGGCCAGCGCACCGGCATCGCTGTTGCTGCTGCCGGTGGCCTGGAAGTGCTTGGCGGTGGCATCAGCCACGGCAGCGACGCCCTTCAACTGGGCCAGATTGACCGCATCGGTGGCTTCACTGCCCGCGGCAACGCTGGTGATCTGCCGTTCGTTGCCTGCGCTGCCGACCGCTACGCTGTTGGCGCGGACAGCTTCGGAATTCGCGCCGAGCGCGACGCTGTTGGCACCACGTGCAGTGGCGTAGTAGCCCACCGCGGTGCTCTGCGCACCGCTGGCCCAGGTCTGCGCACCGAGCGCGCTGGCATTCTCACCCGGGGCATAGGCGAAGTAGCCCACGGCGATGGATTCCGCACCGGAAGCTTCGGTCAGGCTGCCGTTGGCCACCGCACGATCACCGCTGGCGATAGCGCCGGCGCCGACCGCGGTGGCGGCTTCGCCGCTGGCCTGGGTCTGCACGAAGAAGCCCAGGCCCGGAATCAGGTCGGCCGGGCCGCCGATGGCGACGCTGCTGCTACCAGTGGCCGTACTCTGCGTACCCAGTGCGGTGGAATAGTCGCCGATGGCATTGGCGACCGCACCGAATGCGGACGACTGCGCACCGGCGGCATACGCGCCAACGCCGTAGGACGACGCCGCAAATCCACTGGCTTCGGCACTGGCGCCGACTGCGGTGCCACCGACACCTGCGCTGGTGGCGCCGGTTTCCACCGGCACGCCGCCACTGGTGATCAGCGGATTGCCATCGGCATCCACCGCAGCACCACCGACGGCGACACTGCCCGGGCCGTTGGCCTGTGCGTTGTTGCCGAACGCGGCGCTGTCCTGGCCCGACGCCAGCGCGTTGTTGCCGACGGCGGTGGCGTTCTGCGCAACGGCCGTGGCGCCGGCACCCACGGCGGTGGTGCCGTTGCCGATGGCGTTGGCCGCCTCGCCGGCCGCCAGTGCCTCGTCACCTTCGGCCAGCGCGCCGGCGTCGCTGTTGCTGCTGCCAGTGGCCTGGAAACGCTTGGCCGTGGCATCGGCCACGGCGGCCACGTTCTTCAACTGGCCGACATTGACCGCGTCGGTATCTTCAGTACCCGCAGCGACGCTGGTGATCTGCCGGGTCAGGCCATATTCGGCGGCGCCGACAGAGACGGTATCGACGCGGTCGGCCAGCGAGCCGGCGCCCAGCGCCACGCTGCCGGTGGCAACCGCCGCCGAGTTGGACCCCAGCGCGGTGCTGTACTCACCGACGGCGGTGCTGAACGCACCCACCGCGATTGATGCTTCATTGGCGGCAGTGGCGCCGCGGCCCAGTGCGGTACTGCCCGGGCCCATCGCCACGGCACCGCCACCCACGGCAGTTGCGCCATCGGCGGTGGCTTCGGACAGCGCACCCAGGGCGGTGGCCGCGCCATTCTCGCTTGCAGCGTAGGCACTGGCGCCGACGGCGGTGTCACCAAGACCGAACGCGGCAGCACTCTGCCCGACCACCACGCTGGCGTCACCGATTGCCAATGCGCCCTGGCCGAACGCGCTGGCGCCCAGGCCGGCGGCAATCGCCTGGGTACCGATGGCGGTGGTGGCATTGGCCAACGACTGCGCACCGGCGCCCGCTGCAACCGCGCCCTGCCCGTCGATCTTCGCCGCGTCGCTGTCATCACCTGCGCCATCGGCCTTGAAATAGCGGTTTCCATCTGCGGCGACATCCGCCAGCGCGGCCTGCGTGGCGCGCGCCTGCGCATCCAGCTGTGACTTGTTCACCGCATCGGTGGCCTGGGTACCAGCGGCCACGTTGGTGATCTGCCGTTCCTTGCCGGCGTCGCCGACGGACACGGTATTGGCCCGCGCTGCTTTGGAGCCAGCGCCCAGCGCCACGCTGTTGGCGGCGCTGGCATTGCTGTTGCTGCCGATCGCCACCGCGTTGCTGCCCTTGGCCGTGGCCGAGCCTTCGATCAGGCACTTTTCCAGCAGCTTGCCGCTGAACGCGACGCAGGTAGCGCTGCCGCCGATCTGCACTGACTGTGCAATGGCGGAACCGCTCATGCCCAATCCCAGTACCAGGCCCAGTGCCACCGCCAACAGCGCGGGCGTGGCCTGTGTCGTATCGCGGCGCTGGTCGACAACACCACCGCTGCTGTCGGAGGAGGCCAGTTCCGAGGCCACCACCAACTGACCCAATGCTTTGTTCCAGACCTTGCGATAAATCCGATTCATCGGTACGGCTCCTGATTGGACTGGTTTTGGGCAAAGCAACGCCACCGCCGGGCCTTGTGGCCCAACGTCCCCTGGGGGCGTTTATTCGCGTGATTTACTGCGGGGTATTGCCGAACGGCGCGCAGCGACAGAAAACCGAGCGCGTGCGCCGAGCGGTTACTGCGGAATGAATGGTTCTGAAACGGGGTTCAAGTGTTAACGGCAACTTTGCAGATCGTCAAGACTTTGACACGACAAATGCTATTGCCGTGAAGCAGTTCACCATTTCACGTGTTTATAAAAGTATTTTGTTAGGTACACGTGACGGACCGCTGGCGCATGAAAACCGATGTAACTAGCGGGCGCGACAAGGGTTTCACGCGTGCAAAGAAAAACCCGCCGACGAAGCGGCGGGTTTTTCCATACGCGGTGGCATTGCGGCCTGCGCGGAACGATGCGATCAGCCGCACCATACCCGCGCGTTGCGGAACATGCGCATCCACGGCGAATCACCCTGCCATTCCGCCGGTGCCCAGCTCAGGTTGAGCGCGCGCGGGGTACGTTCCGGGTGCGGCATCATGATGGTGACGCGGCCGTCGCTGCTGGTCAGGCCGGTGATGCCGTCCGGCGAACCGTTCGGGTTCAGCGGGTACTGGCTGGCCACCTTGCCATTGCCATCGATGTAGCGCAGCGAGACACGTGCAGCAGCCTGGTCGACGGCATTGTCGAACACGGCCTGGCCTTCACCATGCGCCACCGCCACCTGCAGGCGCGAGCCGGCCATGCCACGCAGCAGGATCGACGGCGATTCCACCACTTCCAGCAGCGCGGTGCGGGCTTCGAACTGCTCGCTGGCGTTGCGACGGAACTGCGGCCAGTGCTCGGCACCCGGAATGATGTTCTTCAGCTGGCTCATCATCTGGCAGCCGTTGCATACGCCCAGCGCGAAGCTGTCTTCGCGCGCGAAGAACGCGGCGAAGGCATCACGCAGTGCGCTGCGCTCCAGGATCGAGGTGGCCCAGCCACGGCCGGCACCGAGCACGTCGCCATAGCTGAAGCCACCACAGGCCACCAGGCCGGTGAAATCCTGCAGGGCCACGCGGCCTTCAATCAGGTCGCTCATGTGCACGTCGAAGGCACGGAAGCCGGCACGCTCGAAGGCGTTGGCCATTTCGATCTGGCCGTTGACGCCCTGCTCGCGCAGCACCGCCACGCGCGGACGCGCACCGCTGCTGATGAACGGTGCCGCCACATCCTCGTTGAGGTCAAAGCTGAGCTTCGGCTTCAGGCCCGGTGCGTTGAAGGCACGCGCGATCTCGCGCTCGGCATCGGCATTGGCCGGGTTGTCGCGGCGCTTCTGCATCGCGTGGGTGACCGACCACCAGGCATCGAACAAGGCCTCCCAGCGCCACTCGGCCAGGTTCTCGCCGCCCAGCGACACGCGCACCACCGGTGCGGTGGTTGGCTTGGCGATGCGCTGCGCGCATTCGGTCAATGCATGGCGTTCAACCAGGTCGGCAAACGCTGCACGGTCTTCGCGCGCGATCTGCACCACCGCGCCCAGTTCTTCGTTGAAGAGGCTGCGGAACGGATCGTCACCCCAGGCATCGAGGGCGATGTCCAGGCCCAGGCGCGAGGTGAAGGCCATTTCGCACAGCGCGGCGAAAGCACCGCCGTCGCTGCGGTCGTGATAGGCCAGCAGCAGGCCGGACTGGCGTGCATCGCGGATCAGCTCGAAGAAACCCCGCAGGCGCTGCGGATCGTCCAGGTCCGGGGCGGCACCGGCGAAGGCCGGCAGGTCGCCGTGGTCGGCATGCACCTGGGCCAGGATCGAACCCCCCAGGCGCTGCTTGCCGGCACCGAGGCCGATCAGCCACAGCTCGCTGTCCACCTCCCGGTCGAGCAGCGGGGTCAACTGCTGGCGCACGTCGGCGACCGGCGCGAACGCCGAGATCACCAGCGACACCGGCGACACACTCTTGTGCGCTTCACCCTGGTCGTGCCACTGCGCCTGCATTGACAGCGAGTCCTTGCCCACCGGGATGCTGATGTCCAGCTGCGGGCAGAGTTCCATGCCCACCGCCTTCACCGCGTCGTACAGCAGCGCGTCTTCGCCTGGGTGACCGGCCGCGGCCATCCAGTTCGCCGACAGCTTGATCTCATCCAGCGCATCGACCGGGGCCGCGCACAGGTTGGTCAGCGCTTCGCCCACCGCCATGCGTGCCGAAGCAGCGGCATCGAGCAGGGCCAGCGGGGTGCGCTCGCCGATCGACATCGCCTCACCGGCTACGCCGTCGAAGTCGGCCAGGGTGATTGCCACGTCGGCCACCGGCAGCTGCCACGGGCCGACCATCTGCTCGCGCGCGGTCAGGCCGCCGACGCTGCGATCACCGATGGTGACCAGGAAGTTCTTCGAGGCCACGGTCGGGTGCGCGAGCACGCGCAGGCCGGCTTCCTGCAGGTCCAGGCCACCGGTCTTCAGCGCCGGCCAGCGCGGTGCCGGCGGGTGCGCGGTATCGCGGTGCATCTTCGGCGGCTTGCCGAACAGCACGTCCATCGGCAGGTCGATCGGTGCATCGGCCGGGGTGTGGCCCGGCACGGCACCGTAGGCCACCACCAGATGTTCCTCGGCGGTGGCCACACCGACCGCAGCGAACGGGCAGCGCTCGCGGGCGCACAGCGCGGCGAACTCGGCCAGGCGTTCCTGGGCCACGCCCAGCACGTAGCGTTCCTGCGACTCGTTGCACCACAGCTGCATCGGCGACAGCGACGGATCATCGGTGGGCACCTTGCCCAGGTCGATGACACCACCGACGTTCGAGTCGTGCAGCAGTTCGGGGATGGCGTTGGACAGGCCACCGGCGCCGACGTCGTGGAAGAACTTGATCGGGTTGTTGGCGCCCATCGCCACGCAGCGGTCGATGACCTCCTGGCAGCGGCGCTCCATTTCCGGGTTGTCGCGCTGCACGCTGGCGAAGTCCAGGTCCTCGGCGCTTTCACCGGAGGCCACCGAACTGGCCGCACCGCCGCCCAGGCCGATCAGCATCGCCGGGCCACCCAGCACGATCACCGCATCACCGGCCTGCAGCGGGATCTTGTCGACCTGCACGCGGTCGATCGCGCCGAGGCCACCGGCCAGCATGATCGGCTTGTCGTAGGCGCGCACCAGATCGGCGCCTTCCGGCAGCTCGAAGCTGCGGAAGTAGCCGAGCAGGTTCGGGCGGCCGAACTCGTTGTTGAACGCGGCGCCACCGAGCGGGCCGTCGGTCATGATTTCCAGCGCCGGTGCCATGCGCGGGTTCAGCGCGCGCGGCGCCTCCCACGGCTGCGGCAATTCCGGAATGCGCAGGTGCGAGACCGAGAAGCCGGTCAGGCCCGCCTTCGGCTTGCCACCGCGGCCGGTCGCGCCTTCGTCGCGGATCTCGCCACCCGCGCCGGTCGAGGCGCCCGGGAACGGTGCGATCGCGGTTGGGTGGTTGTGGGTTTCCACCTTGATCTGGAAGGCACTGGGCACCTGCGCTTCGCGGCGGTATTCGCCACTGGCCGGATCGGGGCGATAGCGCGAGGCCGGATGGCCTTCGATCACCGCGGCATTGTCGCTGTACGCGCTGAGCGTGTGCTGCGGGGTCTGCTGGTGGGTGTTCTTGATCATCCGGAACAGCGAGCGGTCCTGCTCCTGGCCGTCGATGGTCCAGCTGGCGTTGAAGATCTTGTGGCGGCAGTGCTCGGAATTGGCCTGCGCGAACATCATCAGTTCCACGTCCGACGGCGAGCGGCCCAGCGCGGTGAAGCGTTCACGCAGGTAGTCGATCTCGTCCTGGGCCATGGCCAGGCCGAGGCGCTGGTTGGCGGCCTCCAGCTGGTCCACCGGCACGCGTTCCAGCTCGCCACGCGCCGGCGCCGAGAACAGCGCCTGGCCCTGCTCCACGGTCTCCAGCACCGACTGCGTCATCGGGTCGTGCAGCGCCTTGACCAGCGCCTGCTGAGCGTCGGCATCGGCCGGCCAGCCCTGCACGTCGATGCGCAGGCCACGTTCGACCCGGCTGACCGGCTGGCCGGCACCGCGGACCAGTTCGGTGGCCTTGCTCGACCAGGGCGACAGCGTGCCCAGGCGCGGCACCACGATGCGGCTGACTGCGCCTTCGGCCACGGCTTCGGCCTGCGGCGCCGCTTCGAGGATGCGGCACAGCGTGGTCAGGTCGGGGGCGGCGCTGCCTTCGGGCTGCACGAAGTAGACGTGCCAGGCGCCGCTGATGCGCAGGGAGGGAGCGATGGACTGCAGGCGGGATTCAAGACGTTCGCGGCGGAACGGCGACAGGGCGGGCGCGCCCTCGAGGACCATCATGTCCGGGGAACCGTAGTTGGGAAACGGGCCCGACATTGTACCGGAAGCGGGGGGTGGGCTTTGGCCGGGCGGCGCCCGGCACCCGCCGAGGCCACGGCCGAAGCAACGGCAACGGCCAAAGCAACAGCAAGAGCTGGCTTCTGTGAGCTTGCGGGGCGGTGGGAGCCAGCAGGACACGCCGTAAACCCATCCATGGGGGCTCGATGGCGCCATCCATGGCGCCAACGGTCCTGCTGGCTCCCACCACCCCGCCCCGACAGTTTCCCGCGATCTGCGGCCATGCGTGGACGCTTCCCGGTAGTGCCGGCCGCTGGCCGGCAACCAGGAAATGTCAGAAATCAGGCATTGAAGAGCGCAGCGACCGGCTTTTGCCTTTGTTTTTTTCTTCTGTCTTTCGTGGCTGGCCGCGCAGGAACCTGTCCGTGGCCGGGCGGGTGGGCTGCGCAGGGGCGTGAGCCGCATGGATGCGGCGACCGAGCTTACATGGACGTACTTGCAGCGCCCCCTACGCAGCCCACCCGCCCGGCCAACCCCCAGAAATCCGCTGTTCGCGGCAAGCCCCAGCCACGAGGGGGCTCCGCCGATGGCCGCCGACCGCGCGCCAGCGCCGCTTTCCGCCCAAATCGCCGAACCATGCGCTTGCTCACGGATTGACCACGCAATTGATGACAACGTTGTCCCCACCTGGTGCCGGACTCTCTCCCCGGCCTCCCAGGTGCCTCCGTCCGGCCCCTCCGTCGCCTTCCCGGGCGATGCCCGGACCTGCGTCACGCGCGGCGCCATCGGGGCCCGCGCGCCCTTTGATCGGAGACTCACCCATGTACGACCCGATTGTGCGCAGTGCCGAACGTTCGACCCGAAGCTGTCGTCCCCGCCATCTGGCCTGGCTGCTTGCCCTGGCCGCCGGCAGCGCCGCCCTGCCCGGCCTGGCGCAGGCTGCCAGCTGTGCCGGCGTGGCCCAGTGGGACCAGGCCAAGATCTACCGGGCCGGCGATACCCTGCAGAAAGGAGGCGTCCTCTATCGGGCGAACCAGGACATCTGGAACGCGCCACCGGACCATCCGGCCGGCGCGCCCTACTACACCAACCTCGGTGCCTGCGATGGCAGCGGCACCAACCAGCCGCCGGTGGTCAGCCTGACCTCGCCGGCCAACGGCGCCACCTTCAGTGCCGGCAGCACGGTCAACGTGACCGCCACCGCCAGCGATCCGGACGGCAGCGTCGCCAAGGTCGAATTCTTCCGCGACGGCAGCACGCTCGGCGTGGCCACCAGTGCGCCGTATGCGGCCAGCTGGACCAATGCCAGCGCCGGCAGCCACACCCTGCGTGCGGTCGCTACCGACAACAACAACGCCACCAGCAGCACCGCGACCATCACCATCACCGTCAACGCTGCCGGTGGCGATACCACCGCGCCGAGCGTGCCCGGCGGGCTGGCGGCCGGAACGCGCACTGCCAACAGCATCGCGCTCAGCTGGAGCCCATCCACCGACAACACCGGTGGCAGTGGCCTGGCCGGCTATGACGTGTACCGTAACGGAAGCCTGGTCGGTTCGCCGTCCAGTGCCAGCTATGTGGATGGGGGGCTGACCGCATCGACCACCTACCGTTACCGCGTGCGGGCGCGCGACAACGCCGGCAACGCGTCGGCGCAGGGCACCGAGATCAGCGCCACCACGCTGGCCGGTGACGGTGGCACCACCGGCAAGCGGGTCATCGGTTACTTCACGCAGTGGGGCATCTACGGCCGCAACTACCGGGTCAAGAACATCGACAGCAGCGGTTCGGCGGCGCGCCTGACCCACATCAACTACGCGTTCGGCAACGTGCGCAACAACCGCTGCGAAGTCGGCATCACCCAGCCGTCGGATCCGAACAGCGGTGCCGGTGGCGATGCCTTCGCCGACTACACCAAGGCCTTCAGTGCCGCCGAGAGTGTCAGCGGCAGCGCCGATACCTGGGACCAGCCGCTGCGCGGCAACTGGAACCAGCTCAAGCAGCTCAAGGCCAAGTACCCGAACCTGAAGGTACTGATCTCGCTGGGTGGCTGGACCTGGTCGCGCGGCTTCTCCAGCGCGGCGCGCCCGGAAAACCGCCAGGCCTTCGTTGCCTCGTGCATCGACGCCTACATCAAGGGCAACCTGCCGGTGACCGACGGTGCCGGCGGCGCCGGTGCGGCGCTGGGCGTGTTCGACGGCATCGACATCGACTGGGAATACCCGGTGGCCTGCGGCATCGAATGCGGCAAGCCGGAAGACAACGCCAACTTCACCGCGCTGATGGCCGAGTTCCGCCGCCAGCTCGATGCGGTGCGTCCGGGCCTGTTGCTGACGGTGGCGGTGGGTGCCGGCATCGACAAGATCCGCGTCACAGATCCGGCGGCGTACCACCCGTACCTGGACTACATCAACGTGATGACCTACGACTTCCACGGCGCGTGGGATGCGAAGACCAATCACCAGTCGGCGCTGTTCGATTCGCCGAATGATCCGTCCACCGGCGACCAGAAGCTGTACAACAGCAACGACGCCATCGAGGCCTTCATCAGCCGTGGCGTGCCCGCCGCCAAGCTCAACCTGGGCATCGGCTACTACGGGCGTGGCTGGACCGGCGTGGCCAATGCCAACAACGGCCTGTACCAGACCGCCAGCGGTGCCGCCCCGGGCACGTATGAAGCCGGCATCGAGGACTGGAAGGTGCTGAAGAACCTGGCGTGGCCGGGCTACACCGACAACACCGCCGGTGCCACCTGGATCTACAACGGCAGCACGCTGTGGAGCTTCGACACCCCGGCCAACATCACCCGCAAGATGGGTTACGTGAAGACCCAGGGCCTGGGCGGCGCGTTCGTCTGGGAGTTCAGCGGTGACGATGCGCAGGGCACGCTGACCAAGGCAGTCAGTGATGGCCTGAAATAAGGGAAAAGCCGGGGGCGCATTTTGCGCCCCCGGCCTCTGATCTGTAGAGCCGAGCCCATGCTCGGCTGATGTTTCCGCAGTCGAGCATGGCTCGACTCCACAATTCTGCGTCAGCGCTTGGCCGACAGCTTCTCCAACGCCGCACGCAGCTGTGCCGGCGGCAGGTAGCCGCCCAGCTGGGTGCCGTCCGGCGCGAAGATCGCCGGCGTACCATTCACGCCCAGCTGCTGGCCCAGCGCGTACTGCATCGCCACCGGATTGGTGCAGTTCCTGGCGGGAACGTTGCCGCCGCGCTTGGCGTTGGTCAGCGCCTGGCGACGATCCGCTGCACACCAGACCGAAATCATGTCGGTGTAGTCCTTGCTGCCCAGGCCCATGCGCGGGAAC
Source organism: Stenotrophomonas sp. GD03777 (assembly GCF_029842485.1). Lineage (NCBI taxonomy): Bacteria > Pseudomonadati > Pseudomonadota > Gammaproteobacteria > Lysobacterales > Lysobacteraceae > Stenotrophomonas > Stenotrophomonas sp. GD03777. The sequence continues at coordinate 385 of NZ_JAOCGL010000023.1, read as the reverse complement.
GCCAGGTACTCGACGGTGATGCCGTTGCGGTTGAGCTCGGCGATGTCCTGGTGCAGCTTGCGGCAGTAACCACACTCGATGTCGGTGAACACGCTGATGGTGTACTTGGCGTTCGGCGCGGCGAACACGATGCGATCGCTGTGGTTGGCCTTGGCCAGCAGGCCGCGGCGATAGCCGAGCAGGCCTTCGCTGTTGGCCGGGCCCTTGGCGCGGGTGTCGTAGGGCTGAGACTGGAACAGGTAGCGGCCGTCATCGGACACATACAGAAGCTGGCCTGAAACGACGACCTCGCGGAAGCCGGGGAACGGCGCGGCGCCAATGTAGTCCACCTGGAAACCGGGGTTCAACGCGGTCAATGCGGCGCGTACCGCCTGGTCGGCCGGCG
>NZ_JAOCGL010000022.1:0-45712 GCF_029842485.1 Stenotrophomonas sp. GD03777 | reverse complement strand
CCCAAGGACGGGTTTACGGCGTGTCCTGACCAGCCACACCGCCCCGCCCAACTCACAGAAAACCAGAGCCGCTTTTGATCTTGATTTGGCTTCGGCTTCGGCTTCGGCAGGTGCAGGGCGCAGCCCTGCCGAAACCCTACTTCACCCGGCGGCCCGAGCGGTCGATGCGGAACCGCTCTCCGCCTTCCATCGGCGTGTGGCCATCGGCATCCGGCATGCCACGCCGGCACCCGTTGCAGACCTCGGCCACGCCATCCTGGAACGGCCAGGCGAAATCGAAGGTGCCCGGCACCACCTGGCGGAATTCCAGATCGAAGTAGCTCACGCGATTGCCGACGCGGCCGCGCAGCAGGCCTTCCTGCGGCGTTTCCGGGCCGTTGTCCCAGGTAAGCACCGGCAGGCTGTGGCCCGTGCGGTCGACGTAGTGGAAGCCCTGGTCGGCATACACCACGGCCAGGCCGTGGTCGTCGTAGTTCAGGTCCTTCAGCGTATCGGCGCTGATCTTCAGCCGGTGATCGACCACCTCGCAGTTGGGGAGCGGCCACAACCCGTGTTCGTCGGTCAGCAGCTTGCATGCCTGTGCCTGTGCATTGGCACTGACCAGCACGCCAAGCATTGCCAGCGACCGCGCAAAGCGGCCGCTGGCAGGGGCAGGGCGGGCCTGCCGCGCGATCACTTGGCCTCGGCCTTGCGTTCGAAGGCCGTCGGTGCCGGCAACTGCACAGGGACGCCCTTGTCATCGCAGGTGCCGGCCTGGCACAGGCGCTCGCGCAGGGCTGGGGTGGCCTGCACGATCATGTGGTAGATCGCGTTCTGTTCCAGCGTGCCGCGGATCGCCTTGCTGCCCGGGCCACGTGCCCAGATGCCGACGTCCTCACCACCATGCGATTCGGACTTCATCGGCACCAGCGCTTCCTGCATGTAGTCCGGATGCTCGGTGTCGACCTCGCGCAGGTTCGGGCGACCGTTGGCCGGTTCGAAGCTGCTTGGGTTGTGCGGGTAGCGCTTCGGCCCGGCCGGCTGCTGGTTGCTGCTGCCGGTGTGGCCTGGGCCGTTGGCGTAGCTCAGCGTGGTGTACGGCTGGCCGGTGCCGTCCAGGGCGTAGTCCAGCTTGCCGGCGCCGTCTTCGCCGCCCTTGTCCTTCACCTTGCCCAGGATCGGGTTGCCGCGTGCCGGGTAGCCGACGAAGTTCAGCGTGTGCGAGTGGTCGGCGGTGACGATGATCAGGGTGTCGTCGGCCGAGGTCAGCTCGTTGGCCACGCGCACCGCATCGGACAGCGCCACGGTCTCGGTCAGTGCACGGTAGGCATTGCCGCTGTGGTTGGCGTGGTCGATGCGCGCGCCTTCGATCATCAGCACGTAGCCTTCCGGGTGCCTGGAAAGGTTCTTGATCGCTGCAGCCGTCAGTTCGGCCAGGCTCGGCTCACCGCCCGGATCCTGCGGGCGCTCGTACTCGTAGCGCATGTGGTCCGGTTCGAACAGGCCAAGGATGGCCGGCGCATTGGCGGCCGCGGCCAGCTGCTTGCTGTTCCAGACATAGGCACCCTGCGGATGCGCCTGCTGCCATTCCTGGACCAGGCTGCGGCCGTCCAGGCGCTGGCCAACCTTGTCGTCGTATTCCGGGTCGCGCTCTTCCACGGTGGTGAACTCACCACGGCCGCCACCAAGGGCGACAAGCGGGCCGCGCCCATAGCGCGAGGTCGACAGCAGCTGCTGGGCGATGTCCTTGCAGCCGGCCGCCTTGGCCGCTTCAGTCAGGTCGGTGTCGTTTTCCCAGTTGCGCTCGGGCGAGTGCGCGTAGGTGGCAGCCGGGGTGGCATGGGTCAGGCGTGCGGTGGAGACCACGCCGGTGGCCAGGCCGGCGCTGTCGGCCAGCTGCAGCCAGGTCAGCAGGCCCTTGGACAGGCTGTCGGCACAGTCGGTGCGGCTTCCGGCACTGACGCCGATCGCGCCCATGTGGGTCTTCACGCCGGTGGTGATGGCGGTCATGGTGCCGGCCGAATCAGGCGTCTGCGAATCGGTGTTGTAGGTCTTGCTGAACGCCGTGGCCGGGAAGCGTTCCCAGGACAGCAGGTTCTCCTCGCCGGAGCCGCCCTTGCGCTGGCCCTCGTAGATGCGCGAGGCGGCCACAGTGGTCAGGCTCATGCCGTCACCGAGGAACAGGATGACGTTCTTGGCCTTGCCGGACATCGCACCATTGGCCGCAGCCTGGGCGGCCCCGCTGCGGTACCACCACTGCGGGGTCTCGCCGGCCGGATGGGCGACGGGATCGACGGCGACCTTCAGGCCGGCCGGGGCGGACGCGGGGGCGGAGCTGGCGCAGGCGCCCAGCAGAAAGGTGGTGGCGCAGGCGGCCAACAGGGAGACGGAACGACGCATGGACGCTGGGATCTCACAAACTGTAACGGGACATTCATTATGCCCGCCCCAGCAAGGCACGCCGATGACACACTGATTTGCCGGCCGGGCGGTCGTTCTGCGGGCTGCCTTGGGCTATCGTGCCAGCATCCCTTCCTTCCCCTCTGGATTGCCTATGAAGCTGGTCTCTGCCTGGCTGCGGATTCCGTTCTGGCAGCGCGTGGTCGGTGGCTTCGTGCTCGGCGCGCTGGCCGGCTGGGCGCTCGGCCCGGCCGCGGAAACGTGGTTTGGCCCGCTCGGTGAGCTGTACGTCACCCTGATCAAGATGATCGCCGTGCCGCTGGTGTTCTTCGCGGTCATCAACGCGATCTCGTCGCTGCACGGGCAGAAGTCCGTGGCCGCGCTCAGTGGGCGCACCTTCCTGTGGTTCGTGATTACCGCTGCGCTGGCAGTGTGTGTCGGCCTGGCCGTGGGTACGGTGCTGCAGCCCGGCGCGGGTGGCCTGCAGTTGTCGATGGCCAGCAACTACGTGCCGCGCGAAGTGCCCAGCGTGGTGCAGGTGCTGCTGGACGTGGTGCCTGCCAATGTCTTCTATGCACTGTCCGGCATCGGCACCAAGGTCAACGCGGCCGGTGAGACCGTGCTGGCTGCGGGTCGCGGCTCGATCCTGCCGGTGATCTTCTTCGCCGGCCTGGTGGGCTTTGCCATCGTCAAGCTGGGCGAGAAGGTGACCGAGGCGCGCAAGCTGGTTGGCCAGATGAGCGACATCATGATCCAGGTGACCCGCTTCGTACTGGAAGTCACCCCGATCGGCACCTTCGGCCTGATCGCAGGCCTGGTCGGCAGCTATGGGTTCGAGAAGCTGCTGCCGCTGGGCCATTTCGTGCTGGCGTTGTACGTGGCCTGTGCGCTGCACATCGTGGTGGTCTACAGCGCGCTGCTGCTGGCGCATGGCCTGAACCCGCTGAAGTTCTTCCGTGGCGCCGCACCGGGCATGCAGGTTGCGTTCGTCAGCTCGTCCAGCTTCGCTGCGATGCCGGTGGCGCTGCGTTCGATCACTCACAACCTGGGCGTGAACAAGGACTACGGTTCGTTCGCGGTGCCGCTGGGCGCCAGCATCAAGATGGACGGCTGCGGCGCGATCTATCCGGCGCTGTGCGCGGTGTTCATTTCGCAGTACAGCGGCGTGCCGCTGACCCCGGAGCAGTACGTGGTGGTGCTGATCGCCTCGGTGCTGGGCAGCTTCGGCACCGCCGGCGTGCCGGGTACTGCGGTGATCATGGCCACGGTGGTGCTGAGCGCAGCCAATCTGCCGCTGGAGACCATCGGCTACCTGTATGCCATCGACCGCATCCTGGACATGATGCGCACGATGACGAATGTGACCGGCCAGATGCTGGTGCCGGTGCTCGTGGCCAAGGAGACCGGGTTGCTCGACCAGGCGGTGTATGACAATCCGTCCAGCAATGTGGGCGTGGACGATCCTGACCCGACCCCGCCACGCAGCTGAGGTTGCGTGGAGATGAAAGGCCCGCCTGACCGGCGGGCCTTTTGTTTGGGAGCTGGTTGGCGCGGTGGCGGCCAAGGCGGGTCCTGGTAGATCCACGCCATGCGTGGATGGAGGCAGTGCCGACCAACGGTCGGCACCCACCAGGGCAGGCGGCGCGATGCCGACCAAGGTCGGCACCTACCGGGGGCGCAAACAAAAAAGCCGCTGCGGGGCAGCGGCTTCTCGCATCAGGCGGCGCCGTAGCGCCAGCGGGTCAGAGGTCGACCCGGCGGGCCTGCATGAACTTGTTGCCCCAGTAGCCACTGAGCAGGGTGTCCACGCGGACGTCCTTGCCGGAGCTCGGTGCGTGCAGGAAGCGGCCGTCGCCGACATAGATGCCGACGTGGTCGACGCGGCCCTTGCGGCCGAAGAAGACCAGGTCACCTGCGGCCAGCGCGGTGCGATCGTTGATCAGTTCGGCGTTGTCATCGTGGGCCATCTCGCGCGAGACGCGCGGCAGCTCGATGCCCAGGGCCGAACGGAACACATAACCGACCAGGCCGCTGCAGTCGAAACCGCTGTCCGGGTTGCTGCCACCCCAACGGTACGGGGTGCCCAGCAGGGTCATCGCGCGGCGCAGCAGCGACTGCACCTTGCCGTTGTCGGCGGCGGTACCGACAACGCTGCCATTGGCGGCGCTGCTGGTGTCGTAATTGGCGAGCAGGCGGCTGAGGTCGCCGGCCACCACGGCCGAGCGGTCCATCAGCGGAATGGTGTCGTTGGCGGCCAGGTGCGGCAGCAGGGCGGCCAGTGTGGCACTGGCGGCGGCATCGACGCGGCTGCGCTGCGGAGCGGCAGCCTCGGCCTTGGCGGCCGGTCGGGCGGCGCTCTCGGCCACCGGGGCCGGGGGCACATCGGAACGGTTCGGAGCGGTCTGCGACCAGGCCGGAAGGCTGGTCAGGCACAGTGCCAGGCCAAGCAACAACGGGCGGGCACTGCGTGAAGATACGGAAGTCTGGCCTTCGCTTTTCAGGTCGTCAGTCGTCACGCGTCGGTCACAGGAAAAAAACGATGGGGCATCATGCCCTGTAAAAGCGCCGATAAGTTAAAAATTCCGTTAGTAAAACGTTATTGCGGTAGTGATTTTCGTCACATTTTTGAACATATCGCCTGTTCATTTTAGCGAAGGACGCGTTTCGCCCCCGTGTAGTGGTCTTTCCAGTAGGGGCCGCTGAGCGAGTCGAGGCGTACCGTTCCGCCGGTACTCGGCGCGTGCACGAAACGCCCCTCACCTACATAGATGCCGACATGGGTGACGCTGCCGCGGCTGCCGAAGAACACCAGATCGCCGGTGGCCAGGCGCTGCGGATCGATCTTCGGGCCCTGTACCGCGGCCAGGTCGCGCGAGGTGCGCGGCAGTCGCAGGTCCAGCATTTCCCGATAGACATAGGCGACCAGGCCGCTGCAGTCGAAGCCCGAATCCGGGGTATTGCCGCCATAGCGGTAGGGCGTGCCGACCAGGCTGATGGCCCGCATCAGCACCGAGTTGGCGGCCTCGGGGTTGTCCGGCACGGTCTTCGGCCAGTTCGCCGTCGGCGGCGGCGGCGCCGGGCGGGTGGCCTTGCTGCCTCCACAGGCGGTCATCAACACGGGCAGGGCCAGCAACAGGGCCGGGGCGAGGAACCGGCGCGGGCCGGACGAAACTGGCGTGATGTGCATGATCTCCGGATAATGCGCCACCTTGGATTGGCCGTCATGATGGCGGCGTCCCCGCCGGGCGACAACCCGCCCCAACCCGCCTGCCTCCGGCAGATCCAGACAGAGTTGCGCATGAAGATCGAAAAAGACCGCGTTGTCCGCTTCCACTACACCGTTTCCGAAGTCGGCCAGGAGCCGATCGAGTCGTCCAAGGACCGCGGCGAGCCGCTGGCGATCCTGATCGGCCACGGCAACATCATCCCGGGCCTGGAAAACGCCATGATGGACAAGGAAGCCGGCGCGACCTTCAACGTCGACGTCAAGGCGGCCGATGCCTACGGCGAGCGTCGTGAAGGCCTGTCCCAGCGCGTGCCGAAGAAGCACTTCGGCAACACCAAGCTGGCCCCGGGCCAGCAGGTGGTGCTGCAGACCAACTTCGGCCCGCGTGCGGTGACCGTGCAGAAGGTCGGCATGAGCGTCGTCGACGTCGACCTGAACCACCCGATGGCCGGCAAGGACCTGCACTTCGACGTCGAGATCGTCGACGTGCGCGAAGCCGGCAAGGAAGAGATCGACCACGGCCACGTCCACGGCGACGGTGGTCACCAGCACTGATCGCAGCGCGATCGTGATGGATGCAGCGGCCCGCTTCGGCGGGCCGTTGCGTTTCTGGAACACGGCGCGGCCATCCATGGCGTACGGGCCGGCGGCATAATGGCGGACCTGCCTGACGGACGCCCCGTGAACGCCGCTTCTCCTTCCCTGCAGCCGGTCGCTTCCGGCGAACGCATCGCCGTGCTGGACGTGCTGCGCGGTGCCGCGCTGCTGGGCATCCTGCTGATGAACATCGAGGCCTTCAGCGGACCGCTGGACCTGGCCTTCACCGGCATCGACGTGCATTGGCAGGGCATCGACTACTGGGCCGATGCCTTTGTGTACGTGTTCGTGCAGGGCAAGTTCTTCACCCTGTTCTCGCTGCTGTTCGGCGCCGGCTTCGCGGTGATGGCGCAGCGCGCTGAGGCCGCCGGGCGCGACTTCACCCCGTTCTATCTGCGCCGCAGCGCTGGCTTGCTGCTGATCGGCCTGTGCCACGCGCTGCTGGTCTGGTCCGGCGACATCCTTGTGATGTACGCGTTGGTCTCGTTGCCGTTGCTGGCCTGCCGGGAGGCGCCGCGCAGCTGGCTGCCGTGGATGGGCGTGACCGTCTATCTGGGCGGCGTTGCGCTGATGCTGCTGGTGGGCGCGATGGTGTCGATGGCTTCGACCGAAGAGGTGCGGGGCATGCTTGCCGAGGCGCAGCAGAGCATCGACCTGCAGCGGCAGGTGTACGGGCAGGGCAGCTGGGCGCAGGCCACTGTGCAGCGCCTGAGCGAGTTCGGCACCTCGATGGGCGCGCTGCTGATCACCGGCCCGGAAGTGCTGGGCATGTTCCTGATCGGCAGCTGGTTCGCCGGCAGTGGCGCGTTGGCGACGCCGGAGCGCTTTCCGCGGCTGTACGCAGTGCTGCGTTGGGGGGCACTGCCGCTGGGCCTTGTGGTCACGCTGCTGGGTGTTGCCTGGAAGCCCTATCTGGCGCCGGGTGCCTACGGCCTGCCGGCGACGGCGGCGATGGCGCTGGTGACGATCGGTGGCCTGCCGATGTGCCTGGGTTACCTCGCGTGGATCGTGCATTGGCGTGCGCGGTTGGCCTGGCTGGCACCGGTCGGGCGCATGGCGCTGACCCACTATCTTGGCCAGTCGCTGCTGTGTACCTGGACCTTCTACCAGTATGGCCTGGGCAGGTTCGAGACGATGCCGCGCAGCGTGCAGCTGTTGTTCGCGCTGCTGCTGTTTGCCGCGCAGGTGGTCTTCTCGCACCTGTGGCTGCGCCATTTCCGCTTCGGCCCGATCGAGTGGATATGGCGTGCGATGACCTATCGGCAGTGGCCATCGATGCGGCGCGGGACGGAGCAGGGGTGAGCGATGGGCACGCATGCGCTGTGCCGATCGGCCGCGCGCCCGCGCACCCTCACGTCTGGCTTGCAGCGGGGCATGGCATGCTCGGCATCAGCATGAGCGCCGGCACCGGCCAGCTGATCGCCGATCTCGTCTGCGGCCGCACGCCAGCGATCGATCCTGCCCCTTACCGACCCGAGCGATTCCGATGAGCACTGCACCCTATGATTACGACCTGATCGTCCTTGGCGGTGGTTCCGCCGGCCTGGCTGGCGCGATCCGCGCCGCGCAGCAAGGCAAGCGCGTGGCGCTGCTGGAGCCTGGTGAACTGGGCGGGACCTGCGTCAACGTCGGCTGCGTGCCGAAGAAGGCCATGTGGCTGGCGGCCGACCTGCACGAGCGCATCGGCCTGGCCAGTGCGATGGGTTTCGATGTCAAGGTACGCCCGGCATTGTCGTGGCAGGAGCTGGTGATCCATCGCCAGGCCTACATCAGCAACATCCACACCAGCTACCACAAGCGCCTGGACGAAACCGGCGTGGTGCGCATTCCGGCGCGCGGTCATCTGCTCGATGCGCATACCGTGGCCTGCAGCGATGGCGTGCGTTACAGCGCTGAACACATCCTGATCGCCACCGGCGCGCACCCGCTGCGGCCTGACATCCCCGGTGCCGAACTGGGCCTGGTCTCCGATGATTTCTTCGATCTGCGCGCGGCACCGGCCGAGGTGGCGATCATCGGTGGCGGTTACATCGCGGTGGAGCTGGCCGGCCTGCTGCAGGCACTGGGCAGCAAGGTGAGCCTGCTGGTGCGTGGCCAGCGGCTGCTGGATCGCTTCGATTACGAGCTGACCGATCAGCTGGCCGAGAACCTGAAGCAGCAGGGCGTGCGCATCCATTTCGGCTATCGCCTGCGCGAGCTGCAGCGCGATGGCGAACGCGTACGTGCATTCGGCCATGATGGCCCGCTCGACAGCGTGTTCGACGCGGTGTTCTTTGCCACCGGCCGCCGTGGCAACAGCCGCGATCTGGGCCTGGAAGCGCTCGGCATCGGTATCGGCGAACACCAGCAGGTGCAGGTGGACGAATGGCAGACCACGTGTGTGCCGAGCGTGCACGCGGTGGGCGACATCGCTGGCAAGGTCGGCCTGACCCCGGTGGCGGTGGCCGCTTCGCGGCGGCTGATGGACCGCCTGTTCGGTGGCCGCCCGCAGTCGAAGATGGATTACGAGAACGTGGCCAGCGTGGTGTTCTCGCATCCACCGCTGGGCGCGGTGGGCATGAGCGAAGAAGAGGCGCGCGCGCGGTTCGATCAGGTGAGCGTCTACCACAGCCGTTTCCGTCCGATGCTGCAGGCGCTGGCCAATGGCACCCAGCGCAGCCTGTTCAAGATGGTCTGTGCCGGTCCGGAAGAACGGGTGGTGGGCATCCACCTGCTGGGCGAAGCGGCCGACGAGATCCTGCAGGGCTTTGCGGTGGCGGTGAAGATGGGCGCGACCAAGGCCCAGTTCGACGACACCGTGGCGATCCACCCGACCTCGGCCGAGGAAGTGGTGCTGATGCGCTGAGCTGGACGGTTTTAGAGCCGATCCTATGCTCGGCTGCGTTCTGTGCAGACAGGGGCAGCCGAGCGCAGGCTCGGCTCTCCAGGTCACCAGGCGCACCCATGCGACAATGGAAGCCCTTACGCCTTCCCTGGCCGCCCCGTGCGGCCCGCCGTCGTCCTGATGTCCAGCCCCGCTTCCCGTATCGCCACCGCTTCCCCACGCATCGCGCTGGGAGGCATCGGCCTGGCCGCGATCGGCGCCATCGCCGCCTCCGGCAAGGCCATCATCGTCAAGCTCGGCCTGCGTCACGGCGTGGATGCCACCACGCTGCTCGCCCTGCGCATGCTGATGGCGCTACCGCTGTTCGTACTGATGGCACTGTGGTCCGCGCGCCGGGCCGAGCCGCTGTCCTGGGCCGACCGTGCCCGCGTGTTGTGGCTGGGCTTCACCGGCTACTACCTGTCCAGTCTGCTCGACTTCCAGGGCCTGCAGTACATCAGCGTGACCCTTGAGCGCCTGATTCTTTACTTGAACCCGACCCTGGTGCTGCTGATCAACGTGCTGCTGGCGCGCCAGCGGCCCGGTCGGTGGCAGATCGGCGCGCTGGTGCTGAGCTATCTGGGCGTGCTGCTCGCCTTCGGCCACGATCTGCAGCGCGAGGGCGGGCAGATCATCGTCGGCAGCCTGCTGGTACTGGGCAGTGCGCTCAGCTACGCGCTGTACCTGTTCGGCAGTGGGCAGGTGGTCGCACGCATCGGCGCGGTGCGGTTGACCGCCTATGCCAGCTGCGTGGCCAGCGTGCTGGTGCTGCTGCATTTCGCGGTGACCCATCCGCTGCCGTTGCTGTGGCAGGCACCGGCGCCAGTGCAATGGCTGTCGCTGGTCAATGCCACCGTGTGCACGGTGCTGCCGGTGCTGGCGATCATGCTGGCGGTGCAGCGCGTGGGTTCGTCGCTGGCCGCGCAGGTCGGTATGCTGGGCCCTGTTTCCACCATCGTGATGAGCCTATGGCTGCTCGACGAACCGATGGGGCCGGCGCAGATCGCCGGCACCGTGCTGGTACTGATCGGCGTACTGCTGGTGACCCGCCTGCGGCGCTGACACCGGAGCAGGCGCGTGCGCGCATCCTGGCGGTGATCCGCGCGATCCCCGTAGGGCAGGTGATGGGTTATGGGCAGGTAGCGATGCGCGCGGGCCTGCCCGGGCGTGCGCGGCTGACCGCGCGCATCCTGGGCCAGAACGACGACCCGGACCTGCCTTGGCACCGCGTGCTGCGCTCGGATGGGCGAATTGCCATGGAAGAAGGGTCGGCCGGATGGCGCGAGCAGTCACAGCGGTTGCGCGCGGAGGGCGTGGTGGTGGAGAACGGCCGGGTGCGGATGCCGGCGGCTGATCCGGCAGCGGCACTGGATGCCGCTGTGTGGGGCCCGGTCTGAGCACCGCTGGCGACTGAACAGGCCGGACCTGAGGGCCGCCAACAAGACACGGTGCTGCGGCTATGATGGAGGCCGTTCCATGCCGGTACTCCCATGTTCCCGCGACTGCCAACCGTCACCAAGGCCCTGCTGATCGCCAATGCGATCCTGTTCCTGCTGCAGCAGCAGTTCCTGCTCGGCATGCAGACCTTCGAGCCGTTCATGCTGCAACCGCTGCAGCAGGGCTTCGATGCGTTCTCGCCGGGCGGCAACTTCCAGCCGTGGCAGCTGCTGACCTATGGCTTCCTGCATGGCAGCTTCGGCCACCTGTTCTTCAACATGCTGGCGGTCTTCATGTTCGGCGCGCCGCTGGAGCAGACCTGGGGCGAGAAGCGCTTCCTGCTGTATTACCTGGTGTGCGTGGCTGGTGCAGGCGTCTGCCAGCTGCTGGTGGGCACGCTGCTGGAAAACCCGGCGACGGTGCTGGGCGCCTCCGGTGGCGTGTTTGGCCTGCTGCTGGCCTACGGCATGCTGTTCCCCAACCAGCGGGTGATGCTGCTGTTCCCGCCGATCCCGATGAAGGCGCGGACCTTCGTGATCCTGTTCGGCGTGGGCGAACTGGTGCTGGGAATGACCGGCTGGCAGCCGGGCGTGGCCCATTTCGCGCACCTGGGCGGCATGCTGTTCGGCTGGTTGCTGATCCGTTACTGGCGCGGGCAGCCGCCGTTCAACAAGCGACGCCCGCCCGGCCCCCCGAAGCGCCCGAACCATCTGCGCAGCGTCAAATGATCCGAAGGATCATTTGACGCCGTAGGTGCCGACCGTTGGTCGGCACACCACTACAGGTCCCGCAGCACCACCTGCGCCGCATTGTGCCCCGGTGCACCGGTAACACCACCGCCGGGATGGGTACCCGACCCACACAGATACAGGCCGGGAAGGGCGCCGCGATAGCCGGCCTGGCCGACCATCGGCCGCGCCGAGAACAACTGGTTGGCGCTCAGTGCGCCGTGGAAGATGTCGCCGCCGACCAGACCGAAGGTGCGTTCCAGATCGAGCGGGGACAGCACCTGACGACCGAGCACGCTGTCAGCGAAGCCGGGCGCATAGCGTTCAACGGTAGCGATCATCAGGTCGGCTACCGTCTCGCGGTGGTCATCCCAGTGACGCCCATCAGGAAGTACCGGCGCCACGTGCTGGCAGAACAGGCTGGCCACATGCTGTCCGGGCGGTGCCAGTGAATCGTCCAGCGTACTGGGAATGAGCATTTCCACGATCGGTTCGCGTGACCAGCCATTGCGACGCGCATCCAGCCAGGCACGGTCCATGTAATCCAGGCTGGGGGCCATGATGATCCCGGCGCTGAGGTGATCGCCGGGACCGGGCAGAGCGCGGAAGTCCGGCAGCTGCGACAGCGCGACATTCATCCGGAACGTGCCCGAACCGCAGCGCCAGTTCGCCATGCGTTCGCGCGTTGCGTCCGGTACCTGCTCCGGTGCCAGCATCTGCTCGTACAGCAGCTTTGGATTGACGTTGGCGATCATCGCGCGTGCGCGCAGGATTTCGCCGTTGGCCAGCGCCACGCCCACGACACGACCCTGCTCGATCAGCAGGCGTTGCACACCGGCATCCACGCGCAGCTCAGCCCCGGCCTCCCGCGCGGCAGTGGCGATGGCCTGGCTGATCGCGCCCATGCCACCGATCGCATGGCCCCACGCACCTTTCATGCCATTGCACTGGCCGAACACGTGGTGCAGCAGTACGTAGGCACTGCCCGGTGTATAGGGGCTTGCGTAGTTGCCGACGATGCCATCGAAGCCGAACAGCGCCTTGATCGGTTCGCTTTCGAACCAGCGATCCAGATACTCGGCTGCCGACAGCGTGAACAGGTCCAGCAGCTCCTGCCGCAGCGAGGCATCCAGCGTGGCCAGTTCACGACCAAGACGACCCATCTGCCACAGCGCAGGCAACGCGCGCCAACCACCCGCAACGCCGGCATCCGGTGGCGTGCGCAGGGCCCACGCGCGCAGCACATCGGCGAAGATCTCCAGGCGCGCTTCGTATTCGGGTAGCCGCTGCGCATCCCGCTCGGAGAACTTCGCGACCTCGGCCTGGGTGCGGCCCGGTGCGGACAGCAGGTAGCGGCCGTCCGGCAATGGCAGGAAGTTGTTGGCCGGGCGATTGACGATGCGCAGCCCATGCGCATGCAGCTGCAGGTCGTCGATCACCTTCGGCTGCAGCAATGACACCGTGTAGGACGCCACCGAGTTGCGGAACCCGGGGTGGAATTCCTCGGTGACTGCCGCGCCGCCGAGAACGCCACGACGTTCCAGCACCAGCACCTTCTTGCCAGCGCGTGCGAGATAGGCCGCGCAGACCAGGCCGTTGTGGCCGCCACCGATGATGATCGCATCCCAGGACATCAGCACCTCGGAAAAAGGGGACGGAGGGAATTAAGTCGCAATCCGCATCTGCGCACAGGGGGGAAGAAACGACTTAATCCCCTCCGTCCCCTTTTTTGATTGCCGCTTCGATGGTGGCGATGTCGATCTTCTTCATCGGCATCATCGCGTTGAAGGCGCGCTTGGCCAGTGCCTTGTCCTGGCTGGTCACCGCTTCGATCAGCATGCGTGGGCTGATCTGCCAGGAAACGCCCCATCGGTCCCTGCACCAACCGCACTGGCTCTCCTGCCCGCCGTTGCTGACGATGGCGTCCCACAAGCGGTCAGTCTCGGCCTGGTCCTCGGTCTGGATCTGGAAGGAGAAGGCTTCGCTGTGCTTGAACGCGGTGCCGCCGTTGAGGCCGACGCAGGGGATGCCGCAGACCGTGAATTCGACGGTCAGTATGTTGCCCTCCCTGCCGTCCGGGTAGTCGCCCGGGGCGTGGTGGACAGCGGTCACCGCGCTGTCGGGAAAGGTGTTGGCATAGAAGGTGGCGGCCTCGAGCGCGCCGTTGTCGTACCAGATACAGATCGTGTTCTTGTGTGCCATGTCCGGCTCCACGTTGGACGAAGCCGCAGCGATAGCACGCGCAGTGTTAACCCGGGATCGTGCTGCACCCGCAAAAAAAGAGCGCCCGAAGGCGCCCTTTGTACTAACAGTGCGGCCGCGGGCTCAGCGCCAGACCTTGATCTGGTCGGCTTCGCTGCGCTGCATCGGCTGCCCGGCCGTGCAACTGAAGGTGGCACCGAACGCCGGCAGGTTGGCCAGCGTGCCGTTGCTGCGCCACAGGCCCGGTGCGCGGATGTCGGCAGTCAGGCGGCGCGCGGCCTCGTTCGGCGACAGCTGCTGTGCCCACAGCGTCGACCAGGCGCGGAAGAAGCCCTGCTGCTGTGCCTGCTTGGCCTTCGGCTCCTGCGCGGCATACGCCGCCCATGCCAGTTCCAGGCCGGCGATGTCGGCCAGGTTTTCTTCCTGGGTGAGCGTGCCGTTGACCTTGGCACCCTTCACGCCCGGGAAGTCGTAGGCGCTGTACTGCGCGGCCACGCGATTGCCGAGCAGGGTCCAGGCGGTCTTGTCGGCCGGGGTCCACCAGCTGCGCAGCTCACCCTTGGCATCGACCAGAGCGCCCTTGGCATCGATCGCACGGGTCAGCTCGTGGCCGACCAGGCCCCCGAAGCTGCCGAACTTGTCGGCGGCGTCGGCCTTGGCGTTGAACACCGGGCCCTGCAGGATCGCGGCGGTGACGATCAGGCGGTTCTGCGCCAGGTCGTAGGCCAGCGACGGCTGCTGCGGCAGCACGTCCCAGCGGCGGTCGGCATTGCCCTTGCCGATGCGCTTCATTTCCTCGCGGTGGCGCCAGGTCGATGCAATCAGCATGTTGCCACCAAACGAGCCGCGCCCCATCGGCTGCACGCTGTAGTCCAGGTCGCGCAGTGGAGTGCCGATCTCGATCTTCAGCGCAGCCAGCTTGGCCTGCGCTTCGGTCTTGGCTTCGGCACTCATCCAGCTGCTGTTCTTTACCGCCTCGATCTGTACTTCGCGCACCTTGTCGACGATCCACGCCGCCTGGCGACGATCTTCGGCGGACAGGTAGCGCGCGGCGTATTCGCGGCCGACCATCGGGCCGGCGGCCACGTTGATCGCATCGAGCACGCTTTCCCAGCGCTGCGGTGGCAGGGTTTCGCCGCGCAGCACGCGGCCGCGGAATTCGAACTCGGCGTCGCGGTAGGCCTTGGACAGGTACGGCGCCATCGAGTCGCCCACGCGCCAGCGCAGGTAGGCTTTCCACTGGTCCGGCTTGAGCTTGGTGACCATGCCATCGAGCTGCTTGAACAGGCCTGGGTCGGCCAGCGAGACCAGGTCATCGTCCACGCCCTGTGCCTTCAGGAACGCGTCCAGCTGCAGGTTGCGGTAGCGGCTGTTGAGCTCCTTGGTGGAGATCGGCGCGTAGTTGTTGAACGGGTTGTTGATGCCGGCCAGCGACTGCGCGTTGCGCGCCAGCTCGGTCTCCAGCGCGATCACCGCCTGCGATTCGGCATCCAGCTTGGCCGCCGGGGTGCCGGTCAGCGCCAGGATCTGCTTGACGTAGTTGCGGTAGCGGCCCATCAGCGCCACGGTATCGGCGTCGGTGCGGGTATAGAACGCCGGATCCGGCAGGCCCATGCCGCCCTGCATGAAGTAACCGATGTGGCGGTCCAGTGCCTTCAGGTCGACGTCAGGGCCGAAGTTGAAGGCGACCGGGATGCCCACCTGGTGCAGCGCGGCGATCGAGGCCGGCACATCCTTGGCCTTCTTGATGGCGTTGATGCGGGTCAGCAGCGGGGCGATTGGATTGGAACCGTCCGCTTCCACGGCGGCTTCGTCAAGGCCGCTGGCCCAGAAGTCACCCAGCAGCTTCTGCACGTTGCCCTGCGGCGACTTCATCGCGGCATCGAGCAGGTCGCGCTGCTGCTGGCGGCTGCGGTCGACCAGCTGGCCCAGTGCGGTAGTGGCGCCGGTCTGCGGAACCGGGTTGGCCTTCAGCCAGCCTGCATTGGTGGTGTTGTAGAAGTCGCTGCACTGGGCGCTGACGGCCGGGGCGCGTGCGGCCTTCTTCTTGGCGGCGGCAAACGCATCGTGGGTCGGGACCAGAGTCGCCAGGCTGATGCCCAGGGCGATGGCAAGCGGACGGAAGTTGGGCATGTGGAACGAATCCGTGATGGATTGAGGGCGCGCGCACTATAGCAAGCCGGGCATGGGCGCGGCATGCACGCATCACGGTGGCTCCGCCGAGCCGTGCGCCGACCAAGGTCGGCATCTTCCAACGGCGTGGGCCATGCGTGGATGACGGGCGCTGTGAAAAGCAAGGGCCCGGGAATTCCCGGGCCCTTGCAGGTACGCCGCAACGTCAGCCGTTGCTTACCAGATCACCACCTGCTGCTCGCCGGTGCGGGCCATCGGCGAACCGGCCTTGCACTGGAACGCGGCGGCGAAGGTCGGCAGGTTCGACGGCGCACCCATGGCGCGGAACTGCGCCGGGGCGTGCGGATCGGTGGCCAGGCGGACCTTGGCGTTTTCCGGGGTGTACTTGGTGCGCCACACGGTGGCCCAGTTGAAGAAGAAGCGCTGGTCGCGGGTGAAGCCATCGACCTTTGCATCTTCCTTGCCGGCGGTGGCCTTCTGCAGCGCGTCGTAGGCGGTGGCCAGGCCACCCAGGTCGGCGATGTTCTCGCCCAGGGTCAGGTGGCCGTTCACCGCCTGGCCGTCGACCTTGTACTGGTCGAACTGCTTGACCAGCTTGCCGGTGAGGCCTTCGAAGTTCTTCTTGTCGGCCGGGGTCCACCAGTCTTCCATGTTGCCGGTCGGCCCGAAGCGCGCACCCTGGTCGTCGTAGCCGTGGGTCATCTCATGACCGATCACCGCACCGATGCCGCCGTAGTTCAGCGCGTCGTCGGCCTTCGGATCGAAGAACGGCGGCTGCAGGATGGCGGCCGGGAACACGATCTCGTTCTGCAGCGGGTTGTAGTAGGCGTTGACGGTCTGCGGGGTCATGCCCCACTCGGTCTTGTCCACCGGCTTGCCGATCTTGGACAGGTTGAACTTGTAGTTGAACTCGTTGGCCGCGCGCACGTTGCCGAGGAAGCTGTCGCGCTGGGTCTGCAGGCCCGACCAGTCGCGCCACTTGTCCGGGTAACCGATCTTCGGGGTGAAGGTCTCCCACTTGGCGATGGCCTTGGCCTTGGTTTCCTCGCTCATCCAGCTCAGGCCCTGGATGCGGTCCTTCAGCGCGGCGGCCAGGTTCTTCACCAGTTCTTCCATCTTCGCCTTGGCTTCCGGCGAGAAGGCAACCTTCACGTACAGCTGGCCGAAGGCTTCACCGGCATCATTCTCGATGGTGCCCAGCACGCGCTTCCAGCGCGGCTTCTGTTCCTTCTGGCCGTTGAGGGTCTTGCCGTAGAACTCGTAGTTCTCCTGCACGAAGGCGTCAGCCAGGTACGGCGAGGCACTGTCCACGGTGTGGAAGCGCAGGTAGGCGCGCCACACCGACGGATCGGTATCGCCCAGCGCCTTGCTCACTTCCTCATGGAACGCCGGCATGGCCAGCGAGAACTTCTCCGGCGCGGCCACGCCCTGCGACTTGAAGAACTCGGTCCAGCTGAAGTTCGGGGTCAGCTTGTCGGCGTCGGCCAGGGTGACCGGGTTGTAGTACAGCTCGACGTTGCGCGACAGCTCGACGCGCGACTTGGAGGCCTTGGCCAGGCGGGTTTCGAACTTGACCACGTCCTCGGCCTGCTTGGCCGCGTCGGCCGCGGCGACGCCGGACAGCTCCAGCACCTTGGCGACGTGTGCCTGGTAGGCCTTCAGCTTGTCGGCGTTCTTGGCATCGGTGTAATAGGTGGTATCCGGCAGGCCCAGGCCGCCCTGGCTGGCGTAGGCCATGTTCATGGTCGAGTTCTTGAAGTCCGCTTCGGCGCCGAAGCCGAACAGGACGTTGTCACCCTTGGCGGCGCTGGTGCGCAGGTAGTTGGCGATCGCCGCCTTGTCCTGCAGGCCGTCGATCGCCGCCAGGTCGGCCTTCAGCGGCTCGATGCCCTGCGCGTTGATCTTCGCTTCGTCCATGCCGGTCGCCCACAGGTCGCCGACGATCTTCTCGATGTGGTTCGGGTTCTTGACCTGCGCGACCTGTTCGGCCAGCTGGTGCTGCACGGCCACCGAGCGCTCGTCGAGGATGGTGAACGCGCCCCAGCTGGTGCGGTCGCCCGGGATTTCATTGGCGGCCAGCCACTTGCTGTTGACGTAGTCGCCAAAGGCGGTGCAGGCGTCCTTGGTGGTGTCCAGGTCGCTCGGCTGGAAGGCGTTGTAGGCCGGCAGCTTGCTCTCGTCCAGCTTATAGGTGGTGGCTTCGGCGGTGGCCGGGGCGGAGGCGGCGGCGTCCTTGGCCGGGGTTTCAGTCTTGCCGCAGCCGACCAGCGCGGCCGAAACGGCCAGGGTCAGCAGCACGATCTTGGGAGTACGGGTCACTTGAATGGCCTCCGGGCCGAGTGAGTCAGGGAGTGGCCGCAGGTGCGACCGTGGGCCGAACGATACGCCGCCGGCCAGACCTGCAAGGGTGTCGAAGGTCATGGTCGGGCGCAAGGGCTTTTGCCGGGCCCGGAAAAGGCAGACCCGGCAAAAGCCGGGTCTGTCGGGTGTTGCGGTTCTGGATGGATCAGAACTTGTAGGTGGCGCCCATGTACATGTAACGGCCGATGTTGTCGTACATCGCCGAACCGACGTCGGAGCCGAAGTAGTTCACCGGCGGATCCTTGTCGAAGGCATTGTCGATGCCCAGGTAGACGTCGATCTTGTCACCCGGGAAGCGGTAGCCGAACTGGAAGTTGTGGTACGTGTACGAGCCGTTGCGGATCGGGCTGGTCTGTCCCGGGTTGGCCTGGTAGCTCTTCGGCTGCACACGCAGGTTCGGGCCGACGTAGGTCATGTCCCACGACGCGCGCCACTGGCCCAGCGAGTACTTGGTCTGCAGCTGGCCACGCCAGCGCGGATCGGTCACCCAGGTGACGTTCTCGTCGTACTCGTTCGGGAAGGCCTGGAAGGCCCACTCGCGCGACTGCAGCAGACGGGTGCCCACCAGGCGGATGACGGTGTCACCCTCGGCCAGCTTGAAGCGGTAGTCCATTTCCAGATCGACGCCGACGCGACGCGAGCGGGCGAGGTTTTCGTTCAGCGCAACCCAGCGGCTGATCG
This sequence comes from Stenotrophomonas sp. GD03777, assembly GCF_029842485.1. Classification (NCBI taxonomy): domain Bacteria; kingdom Pseudomonadati; phylum Pseudomonadota; class Gammaproteobacteria; order Lysobacterales; family Lysobacteraceae; genus Stenotrophomonas; species Stenotrophomonas sp. GD03777. Next base: position 27,105 of record NZ_JAOCGL010000022.1, on the reverse strand, counting down.
AGTATTCCGGGAAGGTGCGGCCGCCAGCATCGGTCTTGCCGCCCACCGGTGCGCGTTCGATGAAGCCGCAGAAGCTGTTGTTGATCCCCCCCGGCGAATCCACGCAACGGGTTGCATTGGTCTGCGCGGTCACCGCACCAATGGCGTCCTTCAGGCTGATCCACCAGTAGTCGACGGACATGCCGAAGCCCTGCAGGAAATCAGGCTGCCAGACCAGGCCATAGGTGAAGCTGCGTGCGCGTTCCGGCTTCAGGTCCGGATTGCCGCCGCTGACGCCCGGGCGGGTGGCAGTGTAGGTGTCGACCCAGCCGACCGGCACGCCCAGCGCCGAGCAGTTGGCCTGGCGCAGTGCCGGGTCCGCCGCGGTGTTCGGGCGGTTCGGGTTGGTGGCCAGGTAGTTGCAGGGGTCGTTGACCGTGGCGAAGTTTTCGCTCTGCGGGTTGTACAGCTCACCGATGCTCGGTGCGCGCACCGCCTGCGACAGGGTGCCGCGGGCACGCAGCGACGGGATGATGGTCCAGTCCAGGCCCACCTTCCAGGTGGTGGTCTTGCCGATGCTGCTGTAGTCCGACCAGCGGCCTGCGGCGTCCAGGGTCAGGTTGTAGATGCCCGGGATGTCGGCCAGCAGCGGCACGGTGGTTTCAACGAAGGCCTCGCGCACGTCGTACTTGCCCATGCGGTTGGGAATGGCGTTGAGGAAGGTCAGGCCCTGCGCGGCCAGCGGATCGGTGATTTCGCGGCTCTTTTCGCGGCGGTATTCAACGCCACCAGCCACGCCGACGTCACCGGCCGGCAGGCTGAAGAGCGAGCCGTTGGCCAGCGATGCGCTGAACACCGACTGCTGCAGGCGCGAGTAGTTGAACGAATTGACGTTCATCCAGTCACGTGCAGCTTGGGTCACCGCGCCGTTGCCGAACACCGAGAACGGCACGCAGCCTTCGCGGGCGAACTGCGAGTACACGCGGTTGCCGTTGTTGGGGTTGGTCGCGTTCGGGTTCAGCGTGGTGCGGCAGACGATCTGGCCAGTGGCCGGGTTGACCACGGTATCCAGGCCAGCCTGCCAACGCTCGTTGATACGGTTGTTGAGGTTCCAGCGCTTGACTTCGCTCTGGCCCCAGTTGCCGTAAACGTCGTAGGTCCAGTTCTCGGTCAGGTTGCCTTCCATGCCCAGCACAAAGCGCTGGGTGTTGCGCTCCACGTGCTCACCACGCTGGCCGGCGTCGACGTTGAAGCGGCTCAGGGTTAGCTGGCTCAGGCCGGCGCTGGTCATCAGTGCACGCAATTCCGGCGACACGTAAGCGTTATCGCGCTGGATGCGCAGGGTCTGGTCGAACGACGGCTGTGCCAGGAAGTCGGACACCGTTTCGGTGTACTTGCCCTCGAAGTACAGGCGGTGGTTGTCGGTCAGGTCGAAGTTGACGACCGTGTTGATGCTCTTGCGGTCGAACTTCGGCTGCAGGTCGGCAACCGAGTTCAGGTCGGCGAAATCACAGTTCACGCAACTGGTTGCGCTGACCACGGTGCCGTCGTAGCGCTGCTTGCGGAAGGTGCCATCCGGGTTGAACTGATAGCGGTTGCCCCAGGTAGCCGGATTGTTCGGGTTGAAGGTACCAATGTTGAAGGTACCGCCGAAGGAGATCGAGTGGTTGCCGCCCGGGCCTGCAAGCACGGTTTCCGGGTTGCTTTCGCTGGACGGCTTGCTGCTGTCGTAGTTCGGGTTGCGCACCGACACCAGGAACTCGTTGCCGATGGCGCGGTCGGTGCGGACGAAGCGGTCCTGCTTGCTGTACTCAAGGGCGACGGCGGCGTTGCCGCGGCCACCAGCGAAGTCGGTGCCGGCCGAGGCGCTGATGAAGGAGCGGTTGAAGCCGCCTTCGCTGGCCATGCCGGTCTGACCGCGCACTTCGGCGCCGTCGAAGGACTTCTTCATGATGAAGTTGACCACGCCAGCCACGGCGTCGGCGCCGTACACAGCCGAGGCACCACCGGTGATCACTTCCACGCGCTCGATCCATTCCACCGGGATGGTGTTGACGTCCACGGCCGAGGAACCCGAGGTCGCGCCGACGTGGCGGCGGCCATTGACCAGCACGAGAGTGCGCGAGGTGCCCATGCCACGCAGGTCCATCAGACCCACGCCGGCGGTGCCGATGAAGCGGGTCGAGTTGCCCAGCGTGTAGGTCGGTGTCAGTGCTGGCAGGCGCGTCATCAGATCGCCGATGTTGTTCGCACCGGTGGCACGAATCTCCTCGGCGGTGATGGCCGTGACCGGCGAGGGGGTCACAAAGCCCGTACGCGCAATGCGCGAGCCGGTCACACTGACGCGATCGAGGTCGATCGGGTTGGAGGAGGCTTCCTGCGCGAAGGCAGGTGCTGCGGCCACGGCGAGCAGACCGACGAGCAGGGCGCTGCTGAGCGGGTGACGGCCAGGTGGGCGGTTGTACGTCATCGTTATGGGTCCCCTAATGAATTGAAGCGTGCTGTTCCGTCCGTTCGTTACATCTAAGTTCATATAACGGGCGTCGTTCATGGAACCTAACACGGCCTTAACGAGAAATGCATACAAATGTCACAAAATGGTACCTGGGTGCACTTCGGAGTTGGCTGAAAGTGCAACAAATACAATCGTTTAATATCAATTGTGATCTGCCGGCGACAACTTGATGACGCGAAGCTGAACGTGGTGAGATGGGCCACTTTGCGCAAATAGGCGTTTCATCATCCGTCCAGGAGCGGTGTTCATCAGAGGGGCGGAGGAAGCTGCCGTAATTGGCCTGCCGCGTGGCGATCCCCTTGCCTGGCGACTAGGCCGTCGATGTGTCGGAACTGCCTTTGCGTAGCTTTCGTAGTTCCAAATCGACTTCGGGTTGCCCAGCAGGTCCTGGAAGTCCTCACCCGGCTGCACCTGCACTTCATGCTTCAGCATGTTGGTGTAGTTGTCCGAGAACTGCAGCGAACCGAAGCGGCCGATGTCTTGCAAGTACGTGAAGCCGACGGTAAGGGCCTGCAGGTTCTGGCAGGCTCATCTTCGGGGGGGGCACAGCGAGCTCAGGTTGCTGGCCGAATCGCGTACGACCCAGTCGGCCACGTTCTGACGGGTGGATGAGGAGCTCTTCGGCAAGTCGTTGCGGCAGCAGTACTCGGCCAGCAGCAGCGGGTCTATGCTGGCTGCATCAACTTCGTTCTCGATCTTGCAGTTGTAGCAGTCGGCCGAGATCGACAAGTTTCTACAACCGGGGTATGGGCCGATTCGGCCAAGTTGCACTCGGTTTCTACGGCTACATGCCGAAGAATAGTGGTCAGGCGGCAAACGCGCTTGTGCCGTTCGTGGAGCGCGTGGATGCGTTCGATGAGCCCAAGTGCCAGCTCCGCTGGGGCCGGGAATGGGCAGGCCCTGTTCCACCAGGGCCTGTTCTTCCATCCGCTCAGGCCGGACACGAAAAAGCCCCGCCATGGCGGGGCTTTTCCGTTGCTGCGGTTGCGGGATTACTTCACGCCGAACGCGTACTTGGCCTGCACGTAGATCGCGCGCCCGTAGGCGTTGTACAGGTAGTTGTTGTACGGCTGGCCGCTGGTGCCGGCGAAGCTGTAGCGCTGGTTGTCCGGCATCTTGTTGAACACGTTGTTGACCATCAGCGACAGGGTCAGGTTTTCCATCGCGCGGTAGTTCACGCTCAGGTTGTAGGTGGTGTAGGAACCCCACTTGCCTGCCTTGTAGCCGGAGCTGTGGACGTAGTCATAGCCGTTGCCCACGTAAGCCATGTAGTTCGGCGTCTTGCCGATGTAGTTGGCATACAGGGTGGTGGTCCAGTTGTCCTTGGCCCAGCCGATCGAGCCGTCCGCGCGTACCTTGGCGTACGAGTCATACACCCACATCGCATACGGGTCGTGCAGCAGGTCCAGGAACTCGTCACCCGGCTGCGGCTGCAGCTTGCGCTTGAGCATGTCGGTGTAGTTGGCCGAGAACTGCAGCGAACCGAAGCGACCGATGTCCTGCACGTACTTGAAGCTGGCGGTCAGTGCTTCCAGGTTCTGGCGCGCGACGTTCATCTTCGGCGTGTAGATCTCGTCGAGCACGCCCGATGCATCACGGGTGATCCAGTCATCGACGTTCTGGCAGCTGGCCGAGGTGTTGTTGGACTGGCCGTTGCGGCAGTAGTACTCGGCCAGCAGCAGCTGGTCGGAGCTGAGCGTATCGACCTCGTTCTTGATCTTCCAGTTGTAGTAGTCGACCGACAGCGACAGGTTGTTGATCGGTGCCCACACGACGCCTGCATTCCAGACGTCGGCGGTGATCGGCTCCAGGTCGGGGTTGCCCGAGCGGGTGCCGAACACCGAGACGCTGTCGTACGGGCAGCCGGTGGTGTTGGCCGGGTCGTAGCCCAGCTGGCCGCAGCGATAGTAGTCGGTGGAGCCGTTGGCGTAGTAACCACTGCGGCCCTGGAAGGCATCGGACAGGGTCGGTGCGCGGAACGCCGTACCGTACTTGCCACGGAACAACAGGCTTTCGATCGGGCGGAACTCGATGCCGACGCTGTAGGTGGCCTTGTCCACGGTGTTGCTGCCGATCTTGAAGGCGTCATAGCGGCCGGAGCCGGTGACGGTCAGCGTTTCCAGCAGCGGCATGCGCAGTTCGGTGGTCACCGCGTAGTTGCTGCGATGGCCGGCACCGGATACGGCGGTGGTCCCCCACACGCTGCCGTCCATCAGGCCCGGGTCGGGCGTGTAATCCCAGCCTTCACTGCCGCCTTCCAGAACCACGGCGAAGCCGGCATCGCCACCCGGCAGCTTGAACAGCGAGCCATTGGTGACCTGGGCGCGGGCCAGGTTCTGCCAGGTGCGGCTTTCGCTGTAGCTGTAGCCGGTGAAGCTCTGGAAATCACCAGCGGGCAGCGGTGCGTAGAACGCTTCCCAGTTCGGGCTGTAGATGTTGTAGCCGGTGCTGGTGGTACCCAGCACCGGGCCCAGCACGCGCTGCTCGAAGTAGTCGTTGATCGGATCGTTCCAGCGCACGAAATTGCGCTCGGTCAGCTTGTACTCGCCACGGGTGAAGCTGAGGCTGTAGTCCCAGTTGCCTGCGGTGCCGCGGCCGCCAAGGGTGACCTGGTAGGCCTTGTTGCGGTCGGTGTTCATGATGTCGCGGTAACCGCCGCCGCCGATGTCCTCCGGCGCGAACACGCGCTGCAGGTTCATGTACTGGCCGCTGGCCTGGTCGTAGAAGCGGCCCCAGCCCGAGGAGGTGCCCCACCAGGTGTAGCCGGAACCGGTGGCGTACTTGACCTCCTCCAGGCTGTACAGCGCGTCGCCGAACAGCTGGAAATTGTCGTTCACGTCGAAGGTGGCCGAGCTGTAGATCTGCCCGCTTTCCTTGCCGTTCTTGATGGTCTTGTAACCGGTGCCGTAGACCGAGCCGCAGGCCTGGCCGGTCGGACGGGTACCGAGCACGGTGGTGCCGTCGAACTGGCCCGCCACGTTGGCGCACCGGTTCGGGTCCATCATCGCGTAGCGGTTGTTGGCGGCCGGCAGCAGCACCAGGAAATCGTTGGAGACGTACTGCGGGCTGTAACCGTCGGGGTTGTTGACCTTGGTCAGGTCGCGCTGGTAACCCCAGATCGGGCTGGTCTTCTCGTACTGCACGTTGACCAGTGCATGGAAGCGGTCATCCTTGGAGTTGAAACCGCGTGCGCCGCTGAAGCGGAAGCTGTTGCCGCCACCTTCGCTGTAGGCACCGCCGCGCACATTGAGCACACCGCCATCCATGCGCTCCTTGAGGATGATGTTGACCACGCCGGCGATCGCGTCCGAGCCGTACAGCGACGACTGGCCACCCGGCAGGATCTCGATGCGCTCGACGATGTCGATCGGGATGCCGCTGATGTTGTTGAAGGTATCGCCGCCGTTGTACAGCGCCGGATACGAGAGCATCGGGCGGCCGTTGATCAGGTACTTGGTATAGCCCGGGCTGAGGCCGAACATGCCCGCCGCTTCGGCGCCCTGGGTGAAGGATGCGGAGGTCTGGCCACCCTGCAGGCCGCCCGTGGACAGCGAGGACTGCTGCAGGACATCGGCGACGCTGGTGAAACCGCGGGTCTGGATATCCTCGGCGGTGACGGTCAGGACGGGCGTGTGGTTCTCGATCTCGGTCTGCGGAATCAGCGACCCGGTGACGGTCACACGATCAAGCTGGGTCGGCGCATTGCCGTCCTGGGCCAGGGCGGTGCCGGAGGCCAGGAGGGTGCCGAGCAGGGCGAGGGTCAAAGGGTGGCGCGAGAGCGTGGAACGTTGGCGAGACATGGTGGATCCCCGTAGTGAGCAATGTCTTGGCGGCGCATTCCCTGCGCATTAACAATTCGTTCAGTGTGACTCCATTCAGGTCGACCGTAACACGTCGTTAACGCTGCCAACACAGGCCTGTCACATCAATGCGCCGTTGGGAAATGAAAAAACGCTTACGAATCAATGGATAAGGCGATTTGTTTTGGCATGTTTCAAAAGATGGCGGCGTGCAAGGGAGCATGTCGGCATTGCGGATATGCCCTGTAGATCAATGCGTTGCCTTGGATCAGCGCTGCCGGGAACCTGGATGTTTGTGCGCTGTGGATCACACTTTCTGCTACAGGCCGGACGGGAGGGTGGGGCGCAGTGGTGCAAAAAAAAGGCCCCGCCGAAGCGGGGCCTGGTCCAGACACGCGGTCCGGGATACGACGGGATTAGAAGTCGTACTTGACCTGGGCCGAGATCTGACGGCCGTAGACGCTGTAGAAGCCGTCGTTGAACGGGGTCGATTCGTTGCCCGGGTAGTTGTAGCGCTGGCCTTCCGGCAGCTTGTTGAACACGTTGTTGACCATCAGCGACAGGGTCAGATCGTCCTGTGCCTGGTAGTTCAGGCTCATGTTGTACGTGGTGTACGAGCCCCACTTGCCGGCCTTGGCGCCGGAGGAGTGGACGTAGTCGTAGCTGCGGCCGGTGTAGGCCAGGTAGTTCGGGGTGCTGCCGACGTAGTTCGCGTACACGGTGGTGGTGAACTTGGAGATGGCCCAGCCCACCGACACGTCGCCGCGTACCTTGGCGAAGTTGTCGTAGTACCACATGTTGTACGGATCGCTCAGCAGGTCCAGCTTCTGCGCACCCGGCAGGGCCACCACTTCACGCTTGAGCATGTTGGTGTAGTTGCCGGAGAACATCAGCGAACCGAAGCGGCCCAGGTCCTGCTGGTACTTGGCACCGACGGTCACCGCTTCCAGGTTTTGGCTGGCCACGTTGAGCTTCGGGGTGTACACGCGGGTCAGGTTGCCACCGGCGTCGCGGGTCACCCAGTCGGTCACGTTCTGGCAGCTGGCCGAGGTGTTGTTCGGCAGGCCGTTGTGGCACTGGTACTCGGCCAGCAGCAGCTGGTCGGTGCTCAGGGTCTTGACCTCGTTCTTGATCTTCCAGTTGTAGTAGTCGACCGACAGCGAGAAGTTGCTCACCGGGGCCCACACCACGCCTGCGCTCCACACGTCGGCGGTGATCGGCTTCAGGTCCGGGTTGCCGGACTTTTCGCTGTACACCGAGGTGGTCTTGTAGAACGAGCAGGCTTCGTCACGCAGCGCGTAACCCATCTGGCTGCAGCGGTAGTAGTCGTTCTGGCCGGAGGCGAACGAGCCGCTCATGCCCTGGAAGGCATCGGACAGGGTCGGCGCGCGGAACGCGGTGCCGTACTTGCCGCGCAGCAGCAGGCTTTCCACCGGACGGTATTCCAGGCCGATGCTGTAGGTGGCCTTGTCGACGGTCTTGTCGGCGATCTTGAAGGCGTCATAGCGGCCCGAGGCGCTGATGGTCAGCGACTCGAACACCGGCATGCGCAGTTCGCTGGTCACCGCGTAGTTGCTGCGGTGGCCGGCACCGGCCACGGCGCTGGCGCCCCACGCGTTGCCATCGACGAAGGCCTGGTCGGGCGAGTAATCCCAACCCTCGCTGCCGCCTTCCAGCACGACGGCCAGGCCGGCGTCGCCGCCCGGCAGGGAGAACAGCGAACCGTTGGTCACCTGCACGCGACCGAGGTTCTGCCAGGTCTTGCTGCGGTGGGTGCCATAGCCGGTGAAGCTGGCGAACTGGTCCGGGGTGATCGGCGAGTAGAAGGCGGTGTAGTTCGGGTTGTAGATGCCGAAGCCATCAGCAGTGGTGCCCAGGCGCGGGCCCAGCACGGTGTCGCCGAAGAAGCCTTCGATCTTGTCCTTCCAGCGCGCGAAGCGGTTCTGGTCCAGACGGTATTCGCCGCGGGTGAAGCTGGCGCTGTAGTCCCAGTCGCCGACCATGCCCTTGCCGCCCAGGGTGACCTGGTAGGAACGGCTCTCATCGGAGTTCAGGATGTTGTTGTAGTGGCCCGGGCCGATTTCTTCCGGCGCGAAGGCGCGCTGCAGGTTCACGACCTTGCCCAGGCCCTGGTCGTAGAAGCCGCCCATCACCGACTTGGTGCCCCACCACAGGGCGCTGGAGCCGGAGGTGAATTCGGTCTTTTCCTTGCTGTACAGCACGTCGGCGAACAGCTGGAAGTTGTCGTTCACGTCGAAGGTCATCGACGAGTAGAACTGGCCGCTGTTCTTGCCGTTCTTCAGGGTCTTGTAGCCGGCGCTGTACACCGAGCCGCACGATTCGCCCGATGCACGCTTGCCGACGGTGGTGGTGCCGTCGTACAGGCCTGCCACGTTGGCGCAGCGGGTCGGGTCCATCATGTACAGCTTGTTGTCGGCGTTGCCGATGACAGCAAAGTCGTTCGACGGCAGCTGCGCGGTGTAACCGACCGGGTTGTTCTGCTTGGTGATGTCACGCTGGTAGCCCCAGATCGGGCTGCCGTTTTCGATCTGCACGTTGACCAGGGCGTGGAAGCGGTCGTCGAACGCGTTGAAGCCCTTGGCGGCGCTGAAGCGGATGTTGCTGCCACCACCTTCGGTGTAGGTGCCGCCACGGATCGACATCGTGCCGCCGTCCATGCGTTCCTTCAGGATGATGTTGACCACGCCGGCGATCGCGTCCGAGCCATACAGCGACGACTGGCCGCCCGGCAGGACTTCGATGCGCTCGACGATGTCGATCGGAATGCCGCTGATGTTGTTGAACGACTCGCTGCCGTTGTACAGCGCCGGATACGAGAGCATCGGGCGGCCGTTGATCAGGTACTTGGTGTAGCCCGGATTCAGGCCGAACATGCCGGCGGCTTCGGCGCCCTGGGTGAACGCACCCGAGGTCTGGCCACCCTGCAGGCCGCCGGTGGTCAGCGATGACTGCTGCAGCACTTCAGCAACACTGCTGAAGCCGCGGGTCTGGATGTCTTCGGCGGTGATGGACATCACCGGGGTCTGGGTTTCGACCTGGGTCTGCGGGATCAGCGAACCGGTGACGGTGATCTTGTCCAGGTTGGTCGCCTTGTCCTGGGCCATTGCCGGGGCGGCGGCCATCAGAGCGGAAATCAGGGCGACGGCGAGCGTGTTGCGACGTGCGGTATTGCTGACGTGTTTCATGTAGTTCCAATGGAGAGCAAAAAACAAAAACGGCACTGCGCATGCGCCATCGCGCGGGCCGGAACAGCGGGCTCCGCAGCTCAAAACAGTGCTGATCGAACGTAACATGAACTTAACAATCTGTGCACGAATCCGTCGCAATCCTGAATTTCAGTCAGGTTACGTCCAGCTTGTATGATGTTGGGTTATCCCCCTGACTCCGCCGGTGCTCGTTGTGAACAGTTCTCCCCGCCGTCCCCATGCCAGCCAGGTCCAGAAGGGACTTACGCCGCATGCCCGCATCCGCAATGTCATCGCGGTCGGTTCGGGCAAGGGCGGCGTCGGCAAGTCCACCACCTCGGTGAACCTGGCCGTGGCGCTGCAGCAGCTCGGTGCGCGGGTGGGCGTGCTCGACGCCGACATCTACGGCCCCAGCGTGCCGGCCATGCTGGGGCTGTCCGGCCGCCCGGAAAGCCCGGACAACAAGAGCATCGAGCCGCTGCGTGCGTTCGGCGTGGACACCATGTCGATCGGCTACCTGATCGAAGAAGACACCCCGATGATCTGGCGCGGCCCGATGGCCACCTCGGCGATGACCCAGCTGTTCAACGATACCTTGTGGGACGACCTGGATTTCCTGCTGATCGACCTGCCGCCGGGCACGGGTGACATCCAGCTGACCCTGACCCAGAAGATTCCGCTGGCCGGTGCGGTGATCGTCACCACGCCGCAGGACATCGCCACGCTGGATGCGAAGAAGGCGCTGAAGATGTTCGAGAAGGTCGAGGTGCCGGTGCTGGGCATCGTCGAGAACATGGCGGTGCACACGTGCAGCAGCTGCGGGCACATCGAGCACCTGTTCGGCGAGGGCGGCGGCGAGCGCATGGCCGCGCAGTACGGCGTGCCGCTGCTGGGGTCGCTGCCGCTGCAGATCGGCATCCGCGAGCAGGGCGATGCAGGCACGCCGATCACCGTGGCCCAGCCGGATTCGGCACCGGCCCAGGCCTACCGCCATGCCGCGCAGCGCCTGATCGAGGAAGTCGGCAAGCGCCCGCGGGCCTCGATCCCGATCCTGTCCTCGCTGCTGTAAGTGCCGGGGCAGGGGCCGCCGGCGCAGGCCGGCCCCCTGCTAGAATCCTCGCGCCCCCTCGTACCCCCCAGGACAAAGCATGAGCATCAAGAGTGACCGTTGGATCCGCCGCATGTCCGAGCAGCACGGCATGATCGAGCCGTTCGAGGCCGGGCAGGTCAAGCAGGCCAACGGCCAGCGCATCGTCAGCTACGGCACGTCCAGCTATGGCTATGACGTGCGCTGCTCGCGCGAGTTCAAGGTGTTCACCAACATCAACTCGACGATCGTCGATCCCAAGCACTTCGATCCGGGCAGCTTCGTGGATATCGTCGGCGATGAGTGCATCATCCCGCCGAACAGCTTCGCGCTGGCGCGTACCGTGGAATACTTCCGCATTCCGCGCGATACCCTGGTGGTGTGCCTGGGCAAGAGCACCTACGCGCGCTGCGGCATCATCGTCAACGTGACGCCGCTGGAGCCGGAATGGGAAGGCCACGTCACCCTGGAATTCAGCAACACCACGCCGCTGCCGGCGCGCATCTACGCCAACGAAGGCGTGGCGCAGATGCTGTTCTTCCAGGCGGCCGCCGATGACATCTGCGAGACGTCGTACCGCGACCGTGGCGGCAAGTACCAGGGCCAGACCGGCGTGACCCTGCCGCGGACCTGAAGATTGCAGGCGATCTGTAGAGCCGAGCCATGCTCGGCTTCAATGCAGGGCAGCCGAGCATGGCCCGGCTCCACATGAAGGAAGGCGGCGCAATGCGCCGCCTTCCTTATTTGCCGCGACCGAACAGCATCGCGATGCCGACACCCACCAGGGCCACCGGCCACCAGGTCAGCAGCAGCTTGGACAGGTTCAGGTGCGTCCAGCCGAGATTGCTGGCGAGCATGAACAGGCCGATCAGGATCAGCAGGACGGCGGCAACGAGGTTGAATCGCATCGGGTCGGCGAAGGCTCAGGACAGGGCCGGATATCCTAGCCGTTCCTTCCAGTAGGCGACATGCTGGTCCAGCGCCGCCGGCTCGTAGCGGTGCGCCGGGCCGCTGCCCCAGACCGGGCCCGGCCAGGCCGGATCACCGTCGTGGCGGCCGATCACATGGAAATGCAGCTGGCGCACGATATTGCCCAGCGCCCCGATGTTGATCTTTTCCACCCCGTCGGAGCCCTTCAGGGCCTTGCAGGCGCGGTTGAGCTCGGTGCGGAGCTTGTCCTGCTGCTCGCCGTCCAGCTCGATCCACTCGGTGACCCCGGCCAGGCGCGGTACCAGCACCAGCCAGGGGAATCGTTCGTCGTTCATCAGCCGCACTTGCGACAACGGTCCTTCCGCCACCAGCACGCTATCGGCGGCCAGGCGTGAATCGAGTTCGAATTCGCTCATCCAAGATGCTCCGAGAAGAAGTCCAGGGTGCGTTGCAGCGCCAAGGCGGCGCTGTCTGGATCATACGCATGTCCGACCTCCCGGTTGAAGGCATGATCGGCCGGATAGACGTAGGTGGCCATCTGCGGCAGCTTCTCGCGGTGGGCCTGCACGGCTTCCGGTGGGATGCTGCGGTCCTGGGCGCCGAAATGGAAGATCACCGGCGCCTTGGGTGTCTCATCGAGGAACTGGACGTTGCGGGCGCCGTAGTAGCTGACCGACGGCAGCCCCAGGCGCACTGCGGACAGCATCGCCACCGTGCCGCCCCAGCAGTAGCCGACGGTGCCCACCTTGCCGTAAGGGGCCAGCCGGGTGGCCGCCGCGCGGACCACTTCCAGTGCCCGCTCCATGCCCAGCGCGCCGACCCGTTCCAGGCCCTGCTTCACGCCATCGGCGTCGTAGGGCAGCGCGTCCGGATCGGCGTCGGGGCCATCGAGCAGGTCAAAGAACGAGGGCGCCAGCACCGCATAGCCTTCCGCCGCGAAGCGCTCGGCCACGCTGCGGATATGCGGATTGGCGCCGAAGATTTCCTGCACCACCACCAGGCCGCCGCGCGCGGTGCCTTCCGGCAGGGCCTGCCAGGCACGTACCGGGCCGTGATGCGTATCCAGGGTGATCCACTCGGCCATCGTTTCCATCTTGTTGTGGGGAACAGAACGGCATTGTCGGTGCTGCATGGGTTAGCGCGATGTCAGCGGCTGTGCGGGATCGGGCGGCTGGCCATTCAGAGCGCGGCCGCCAACCCCGGTATACTGGCGCCCTTTCAGGCCCCGGCCCCCAGGAACCCCTGCCACGACGGCAGGGGCCCAGGCCCCCAGAGTCCCGCGATTCCATGTCCCAGCTGAACCCCAAAGTCGGCTTCGTCAGCCTTGGCTGCCCGAAGGCCCTCGTCGATTCCGAGCGCATCCTCACCCAGCTCCGTTCGGAAGGCTACGACATCGTCCCGTCCTACGATTCGGCCGACGTGGTGGTGGTCAACACCTGCGGCTTCATCGATTCTGCGGTGACCGAGTCGCTGGACGCGATTGGCGAAGCGATGAACCAGAACGGCAAGGTCATCGTCACCGGCTGCCTGGGCAAGCGCCCGGAGCAGATCCGCGAGGCGTACCCGAACGTGCTGGCGGTGTCCGGCCCGCAGGATTACCAGAGCGTGATGGAAGCGGTGCATGAAGCACTGCCGCCCAAGCACGATCCGTTCGTGGACCTGGTGCCCGACTACGGTATCAAGCTGACCCCGCGCCACTACGCGTACCTGAAGATTTCCGAAGGCTGCAACCACAAATGCAGCTTCTGCATCATTCCGTCGATGCGCGGCAAGCTGGTTTCGCGCCCGGTCGACGAGGTGCTGCGTGAAGCCGAGCGCCTGGTGCGTGGCGGCGTGCGCGAGCTGCTGGTGGTTTCGCAGGACACCTCGGCCTACGGCGTGGACGTGAAGTACGCCGAAAAGATGTGGCGCGACAAGGCCTACCAGACCCGTTTGAAGGCGCTGTGCGAAGGCCTGTCGGAGCTGGATGCGTGGGTGCGCATGCACTACGTCTACCCGTATCCGCACGTGGACGAAGTGGTGCCGCTGATGGCCGAGAACCGCATCCTGCCGTACCTGGATATCCCGTTCCAGCACGCCAGCCCGCGCATCCTGCGCCTGATGAAGCGCCCCGGCGCGGTGGAGAAGACCCTGGAGCGCGTGCAGAACTGGCGCCGTATCGCGCCGGACATCACTGTGCGTTCGACCTTTATCGTCGGCTTCCCGGGCGAGACCGAAGCCGAGTTCGAGGAACTGCTGTCGTTCCTTGACGAAGCGCAGCTGGATCGCGTCGGTGCGTTCGCCTACTCGCCGGTCGAGGGTGCCACCGCCAACGACCTGCCTGACGCCGTGCCGGAAGAGGTGAAGCAGGAACGCCTGGCCCGTTTCATGGAGAAGCAGGCGCAGATTTCCGCCGCGCGCCTGGAAGCCAAGATCGGCACCGTGCAGCAGTGCCTGGTCGACGCCATCGAAGGCGACATCGCCGTGGCCCGCTCCAAGGCCGATGCCCCGGAGATCGACGGCCTGGTGCACATCCAGAATGCCGACCAGGTGCCGCTGCGCGTGGGTGAATTCGTCGACGTGGAGATCACCGAGAGCGACGAGCATGACCTGTACGGTGACGCGCTGGCGGCCGCCCCCCGTCCGGCGTTCGACCTCAAGGTGCTGTGATCGCAGCGACGGCCGCCACCGGCAACGGCGGTGGTTCACGGCGCTTCGTACCGCCGCCACGTGCGGCGGTAGCTGCACGGCGGTTCGAGCACCCGCTGTTTGCCGGGCTTCAGGACTTCCGTGACCTGCTGGACGGCATCGCATGGCCGTCCATCGCGGCGCTCGATGCACGCCTGGCCGTGCCTGGCAAGCGCCTGGTTGAACAGGACGCCGCGCTGCTGGCCGATGGCCTGCACTACGAAGTGCGTATCGCGCAGGGACGCATCGCCACCCGTGCCGGCAACTGGCACGACCTGTTCAATGCGCTGGTGTGGGCCTCACAGCCGCAGCTGAAGCGCGCGCTCAACGTGCGGCAGTGCCTGCATATCGAGGCGATGCCACCCGGCCAGCGCAACCGCGCGCAGGCCGCCTTGACCCAGTTCGACGAAACCGGCGTGATCGTGCGTGTGCGCGATGACTCACTGCGGGCTGCCTGGGATGCACACGACTGGCCCGCGTTGTTTGACCCGGTGAACTGGCAGAGCGGTGACATCGCCATCACTGTGGTATTCGGGCATGCGCTGATGGAACAGGCCCTGCTGCCGGGGCGATTGCTGGTCGGCAAGTGCGTGGTGGTGCAGGGCGATGTCGAAGCCGCCTGTGTCGACGTGGTGAGCGCTGCCATTGCCGAGGGCAGGGCAGTGACCGATCCGCTGCAGCTGCGGCCGTTACCATTGGCCGGTGTTCCCGGCTGGCATGACGTGCAGGATTCTGCCTTCTACCGCAATGCCGACTATTTCCGCCCGCTGCGTGCAGGGCGCACGTACCCGCCACCGTTGTAGAGCCGAGCCCATGCTCGGCTGATGGGTAACGCAGCCGAGCATGGGCTCGGCTCTACAACGGTGGCGAGGTCGGGCATGGCTCGACGCTACACAGGCTCGTACTCCACGCCGATCACTGCAAAGGTGAACTGCCCGCCGGGCAGCTCCACCGAGAACTCATCATCCAGCCGCTTCTTCAGCAGCGCACGCGCCAGGGGGGAATCGATGCTGATCCAGCCCAGGCCCGCATCGGTCTCATCCGGGCCGACAATGCGATAGCGGCTGGTGTCGCCGCTGTCCACGTTCTCCAGTTCCACCCACGCGCCGAAGAACACTGCGAGCGGATCGGTTGGCGTCGTATCGACCACGCGCAGCGATTCCAGCCGCTTGGTCAGGTAGCGCACGCGGCGGTCGATCTCGCCCAGTTGCTTCTTGCGGTAGGTGTACTCGGCGTTCTCGGAACGGTCGCCTTCTGCTGCAGCGGCGGCGAGCGCTTTCACCACATCCGGGCGGCGCACGCGCCATAGCTCATCCAGTTCGGCCTTCAGTCGCGCATGCCCGGAAGCGGTGATCAGGGCGGTGCTTTTTTCTGCGGGGGGACGCCAACGGGACATGCAATACGACTTCTTTTCTGGATGACGAATGAGAGAGCAGGGTCAGAGCCCTTTCCAGCGGAAAGGGCTCTGACCCCAGCAGGGGCAGCTAGCGCTTGCCGCCGAAGATGCCACCGAGGATGCCGCGCACGATCTGGTTGCCCAGCTTGGTGCCGACAGTGCGCGTGGTCTGCTTGGCCATGGTTTCGATCATGCCCTGGCGGCGCTTGGTGCCGAAGATCGCATCCTTGATGGCCTGGCCGAAACCACCTTCCTGAGCTTCGTCCTGCTCGCGGCTGCGCGCGGCCGGCGCCTGTGCCTGCTCGATGCTCTTCTGCGCGCGCTGGGCCAGCAGTTCGGCGGCCGATTCGCGGTTGATCGCGGTGTCGTAGCGGCTGCCGACCGGGCTGCCGGCGCGTACCTGTGCACGCTCGGCCTCGGTGATCGGTCCCATCCGGCAGCGCGGCGGCGCGATCAACGTCTGCTGCACGGGCATCGGCACGCCCTTGTCCTGCAGCGTGGATACCAGTGCCTCGCCGGTGCCGAGCTGGCTCAGCACCTTGGCCACGTCCAGCTTCGGATTCGGCACGAACGTCTCGGCCGCGGTTTTCACCGCCTTCTGGTCGCGCGGGGTGAACGCACGCAGTGCGTGCTGAACGCGATTGCCCAGCTGGCCGAGAATGTTGCCCGGCACGTCGTCGGGGAACTGCGAGCAGAAGTACACGCCCACGCCCTTGGAACGGATCAGGCGCACCACCTGCTCGATGCGCTGCACCAGCGACGGCGGTGCATCATCGAACAGCAGGTGCGCCTCGTCGAAGATGAAGACCAGCTTCGGCTTGTCCAGGTCGCCCACTTCCGGCAGCTGCTCGAACAGTTCCGACAGCAGCCACAGCAGGAAGGTGGAATAGAGCTTGGGCTTGAGCACCAGCTGGTCGGCGGCGAGGATGCCGATCATGCCGCGGCCGTCGTGGTTGACCCGCATGATGTCGGCCAGTTCAAGTGCCGGTTCGCCGAAGAAATTCTCGCCACCGTCCTGCGCCAGGCGCAGCACCGAACGCTGGATCGCCGCGATCGACTGCGCACTGACCAGGCCGTACTCGGTGGAAATGTCCTTGCGCTCCTCGGCAACCAGGCCGAGCAGGGCGCGCAGGTCGTCCATGTCCAGCAGCAGGCCGCGGTCGTCGGCCAGCTTGAATACGATGTCGAGTACCCCGGCCTGGGTGTCGTTCAATTCGAGGATGCGCGACAGCAGGGTCGGGCCCATCTCGCTGACCGTGGTGCGCACCGGGTGGCCCAGCTTGCCGTACAGGTCCCAGAAGATGGTGGGGCTGGCGGCCGGCGCATAGTCGGCCACGCCGATCTCGGCGGCACGCTGGAGCAGGTTTTCTGCGCCGGTGCCGGGCACGGCCAGGCCGGAGACATCGCCCTTCACATCGGCCAGGAACACCGGCACGCCCCGTCGCGAGAAGCCCTCGGCCAGGGTCATCAGGGTCACGGTCTTGCCGGTACCGGTGGCGCCGGCCACCAGACCGTGGCGGTTGCCGAGTTTCGGCAGCAGGGTGACGGCAATATCGTCGGTAATACCTTTGCCGAGCAGAATCGGATCCATGGTCCAGCCCTTGTGATGAATAGCCCAATGTTAACCGCCGGCAGTGACGGTCCGAAGGTCGGCTTGCCCGGACCTTGGCGGCGCCGCTACTCTGCCTGCCTGTTTTGCACACAGTGCCATCAATGCCCGTTCCTGTCCTGATTTCCCGCGGTTGGCCGCTGCTGGCCCTGGCCGGCCTGGTTTCCCTGGCGCCCGACGCCCACGCACAGCGGGTTTCGGCCCGGGACAAGGTGAAGGTGGATGCGCTGCAGCAGCGCATGACCGCCGCCGAGAAGCGCTACAGCGACGCCCTGCTGCTGGTCGCCAATGCCGATCCCAAGGGCAGCAACGAGGCCGATGCCGCGCTGGAGGACATGGAAGATGTCCTCAACGACTGCGTGAAGCAGAAGGGCTGCCAGATGGGGACCCTGCTGGCCAGCTACAAGCGGCTGCTCAAGCACGACGCCGATGCCGCCGCCAGCGATGACGTGGCCGACGAGGGCGGTGATCGCCTGGAAGCCGACCCGGACCACATCGGGCCGCTCACCGCCGACGTGCCCGAGGCCGCGCGCGCTGCCGCGCTGCTGAACGACAAGCGGCACGCCTTCGACACGATGGTCGAGTACAACCCGGCGGTGCAGGCCGGCATCCGCCGCTGGCTGACCGACATGCGCCCGGCCCTGCTGACCAGCTACGAGAACTACCAGAACCTGCGCGCGGTGATGTGGCCGGAGTGGGAAAAGCGCGGGCTGCCCGAGGCGCTGCTGTTCGGGATCATGGCCAAGGAATCCAACGGCCGTGTGCATGCCTCCTCGCGTGCCGGTGCCGCCGGCCTGATGCAGTTCATGCCGGCCACCGGCCGCCGTTTCGGCCTGGGCCCGGACGGCACCGGCTTCGATACCCGCTTCGACGCGCGCAGCGCCGCCGAGGCCAGCGCCAGCTACCTCAACGAACGCCTGCGCGAACTGAACAACAACGTGGAAATGTCGGTGGCCGCCTACAACGGTGGTGAAGGCCGTGCCGCACGCGTGTTCAAGCAGAGCGGTGGGCAGAGCTTCTGGACCGACAGCGTCTACAACCAGTTCCCGGGCGAGACCAAGGACTACGTGCCGATGGTGATCGCCGCGGCCTGGATCTTCCTGCACCCGCAGCAGTACGGCGTGGAGTTCCCGAAGATCAGCGCGCAGCCGGCCACGCTGCGCCTGGCCAAGTCGACCACCATCTACGAACTGACCATCTGCCTGGGCAGCCACGGCACCCGCGATGGCTACATGCGCGCGCTGCGCAACCTCAACCCGCGCTATGAGGCCGATGGCTGGATCCCGGCCGGCACGCTGATCAATGCCACCACCCGCATCGCCGGCCTGTACCAGCGCAACTGCGTCAGTGGCCCGCGTGCCGACCTGGCCCGCACGTTGATCACCGCTGATCTCAACGCGGCGATCAAGCGCCCGGCCGTGGCGAGCTATACCGGCAGCGTGGCGGTGGGCGGCGTGGTGCCGGTGGCCGACGCGGCTGCATCCACCAGCGTGCCGACCGCACCGGTGGCGCCGGTGTCGACGCCACGCCCGGCACCGGCGGCGCGCCCGAAGCCGGTGCGCAGCCACAAGGTGGGCAAGGGCGAGACCCTGGGCGCCATCGCGGCGAAGTTCCAGTGCGACGTGCCGACCCTGGCCCGCGCCAACGGCCTGAAGGCACCGGCCTACAGCCTGCGCCACGGCCAGACGCTGAAGCTGCAGGGCTGCGACAAGTAATTCCCCCGACCCCTGGAACCCGCATGGATCTCGAAGACACCCGCAACCTGTTCGCCAACCTCCGCGAAAACACCGACTGGGACATCAACGGCCCGTTGCTGTGGGGGTATTTCTTCGTCCACGCCAGTGCCGAGCCGCTGCAGGCGCTGGCCCAGCACCTGCAGGCGCAGGGCTACACGTTCGTGGAACTGTTCGAGCAGGAACCGGAAGAGGGCGACGCGCCGTTCCACGTGCTGCACGTGGAGCGCGTGGAAATCCACGACG
Organism: Stenotrophomonas sp. GD03777; assembly: GCF_029842485.1. NCBI lineage: Bacteria > Pseudomonadati > Pseudomonadota > Gammaproteobacteria > Lysobacterales > Lysobacteraceae > Stenotrophomonas > Stenotrophomonas sp. GD03777. The sequence continues at coordinate 7,937 of NZ_JAOCGL010000022.1, read as the reverse complement.
AAGCCTCGCTGGACCGCCGCAACCAGGAATTCGCGGCGCTGGCCGCGGAGCACGGCGTGGAAGACTACGACGGCATGGACGTCGGCCCAGCACCGGTCCTGCAGTAATCCGCTTCTGACTGTAGAGCCGAGCCCGTGCTCGGCTCTACAGACCCGGTAGTGCCGGCCGCTGGCCGGCATTCCGTTGAATCCATCCACGCGTCGCGTGGATCTACGGTCAGCGCAGCTTTGCCAGGGCCTGGCCCAGCTGCACAGGGCTCTCGGCGCCCAGCTGCGGTGCGAATTCGGCCACGCCCGGCGGCAGCAGCACCACCACGGTCGAGCCGTAATTGAAGCGTGCCATCTCGGCGAAACGCTCCAGCTTGATGCCCTGGCCGCGGTAGTCCTTGCGGGTGATGCGATCGCCGTAGGCCGGGATCTCCTCGCCGCTCCACACGGTTTCCACGCCGGATACCAGCAGCGCGCCAACCATCACGCTGACCATCGGGCCGAAGCTGGTGTCGAAGTGGCAGACCAGGCGCTCGTTGCGGGCGAACAGGCGCGGCACCCCGTTGACGGCCGCAGGACCGACACTGAACAGGCGTCCTGGCACGTGCACGGTTTCACGCAGGGTGCCGGTCCACGGCATGTGCACGCGGTGGTAGTCGCGCGGCGACAGGTACACGGTGGCGTACAGACCGTCGTTGTACGGCTTGGCATCCTCGTCGCTGCCCAGCAGCTCGGCGGCGGTGAACGACTGGCCCTTGGCCTGGAAGATGCGGCCGGCCTCGATCTTCCCCAGCTGGCTGATGCGGCCGTCGGCCGGCATCACCAGGCTGCGCGGATCGGCATCGGCCACGCGCGCGCCCGGCTTCAGCGCGCGGGTGAAGAACTGGTTGAAGGTCGCATAGCTGCGCGGGTCCGGGTTGGCCGCTTCGTCCAGGTTGACGTTGAACTTGCGGGTGACGGTGTCGATCAGCCAGCGCGACACGCGCGGATCGTCCGAGTACGCCAGCGAGCGTGCCATCGAGGACAGCAGGCGATGGGGCAGGGCGTACGTCAGGGCGGTGGTGAGGCTCATGGGGCGGTTTTCTCGGTCAGCTTCTGCAGGTCGCGGGCGATCGCCGGCGCATTGAACGGGGGGCGCACCAGGCCGGCAAGGCGGCCCTGCGGGTCGAGCACGGCCAGGCTGGCCGAATGCTCGACGGTGTAATCCTCGGGGTTTTCGTCGAAATGCTTGCCCGGCACTTTCTGGAACACGAAACCCAGCGAGGTGGCGAAGCGCTCCAGCGAGGGGATATCGGCGGTGGCGGCCAGGGTGTCCTTATGGAAGCCGTGCACGTACTCGCCCAGGCGGGTGGCGCTGTCGCGGTCCGGGTCGACCGAGATGAACAGCACGCGCGGGCGCAGGCCATCGGGCAGGGCCTCCCACTGGTTCTGCGCGCCGGCCAGCTCGGCCAGGGTGGTCGGGCAGACGTCCGGGCAGAAGGTGAAGCCCAGGAACACCAGGGTCCAGTGGCCCTTCAGTTCGCCCGGGATCAGGCGGGTGCCGTCGGACTGGGCCAGGTTGAAGTCGGGCAGTTCACGCGGCTGCGGGTACAGGGTGATCGCTTCGGTGGCCGGGGCGTTGGCCGGCGGCTTCGGCGCGAACACCTGCTGGGCGGCGAGCAGGCCAAGCCCCGCCGCCAGGGCGATCAGCAGGATGATGCCGGCATTGCGATTGAACATGGGGGCTCCCACGCGAAATGGGCTCCATCATACCGGCTGCGGCCCGATCGTTTCCGCCGCAACGGATGCTGCCGCGGGCGCCAGCCCCTATAATCGGGGGCCACTTTGCCAGCAGTACCGCCATGACCGCTGAAACGGCCGCCGAACTCCACACGATCATCGATCTGATCCGCTACGGCACCAGCCGTTTCAACGAAGCCGGGCTGACCTTCGGGCACAGCTACGACAATGCGCTGGATGAGGCCACCCAGCTGGTGCTGCACAGCCTGCACCTGCCGCACGACCTCGGCCCGGCCTACGGCCAGGCACGCCTGCTGCAGGCCGAAAAGCTGCGCGTGCTGGAACTGTTCCAGCGTCGCATCGACGAACGCATCCCCGCTGCCTACCTGACCGGTGAGGCCTGGTTCGCCGGCCTGAGCTTCAAGAGTGACACGCGCGCGCTGGTGCCGCGCTCGCCGATCGCCGAACTGATCGAATGTGGTTTCGAACCGTGGCTGGCCGGCCGCGATGTCAGCCGCGCGCTGGATCTTTGCACCGGTTCGGGCTGCATCGCCATCGCCATGGGCCACTACTACCCGAACTGGGAAGTGGACGGCGTCGACCTGAGTGACGACGCACTGTCGCTGGCCGAGGAGAACAAGGAGCGCCTGCAGGCGCACAACGTCACCCTGATCAAGTCGGACCTGTTCAATGGCCTGACCGGCCGCCACTACGACCTGATCGTCACCAACCCGCCGTACGTCACCAACGACGAGACTGATGCCCTCCCGCAGGAGTATTCCTACGAGCCGGAAATGGGCCTGCGTGCCGGTGAGGATGGCCTGGACCTGGTGCTGAAGATCCTGCGCGATGCCCCGCTGCACCTGAGCGAAGACGGTCTGCTGATCTGTGAAGTGGGTGAGTCCGAACAGCATCTGGTCAAGCTGCTGCCGGAAGTCGATTTTTCCTGGATCGAGTTCAAGGTCGGCCAGATGGGCATCTTCGCGGTCGAATGCCGCGAGCTGATCGCCCACAGCGCACGCATCACCGAACTGGCGGCGCAGCGCCCGTGAGCTCCAATTCGTTCGGCAAGCTGTTCACCGTCACCACGTTCGGCGAGTCGCACGGGCCGGCCATCGGCTGCGTGATTGATGGCTGCCCTCCGGGGCTGGCGCTGGACGCGACCGAATTCGCCCACGACCTGCAACGCCGTGCGACTGGCAAGAGCCGGCACACTTCCGCGCGGCGCGAGGCCGACGAGGTCGAGATCCTGTCCGGCGTATACGAGGGCCTGACCACCGGCACCCCGATCGCGCTGCTGATCCGCAACACCGACCAGCGCAGCAAGGATTACGCCAATATCGGCCAGCAGTTCCGCCCGGGCCATGCTGACTACAGTTACTGGCACAAGTACGGCATCCGCGATCCGCGTGGCGGTGGCCGTTCCTCGGCACGCGAGACCACCATGCGCGTGGCCGCCGGCGTGGTCGCCAAGAAGTGGCTGGCCGAGCGTTTCGGCGTTACCGTGCGTGGCTACCTGTCGCAGCTGGGCGACATCACCCCGGCCGGTTTCGACTGGTCGGCGGTGGAAGACAATCCGTTCTTCTGGCCGCACGCCGCACAGGTGCCGGAGCTGGAGGCGTACATGGATGCGCTGCGCAAGTCTGGCGACTCGGTCGGTGCGCGCGTGGACGTGGTCGCCGACAACGTGCCGCCGGGCTGGGGCGAGCCGATCTACGGCAAGCTTGACGGCGAACTGGCCGCTGCGCTGATGAGCATCAATGCGGTGAAGGGCGTGGAGATCGGCGACGGATTCGCCAGCGCCGCGCAGAAGGGCACCGAGCACCGTGACCTGCTGACGCCGCAGGGCTTCGCCAGCAACCATGCCGGCGGCATCCTCGGTGGCATCTCCACCGGTCAGCCGGTCGTCGCGTCGATCGCCCTGAAGCCGACGTCCAGCCTGCGCCTGCCGGGCCCGTCGCTGGATACGGCCGGCAACGTGGTCGAGGTGGTCACCACCGGCCGCCACGATCCCTGCGTCGGCATCCGCGCCACGCCCATCGCCGAGGCGATGGTGGCGCTGGTGCTGATGGACCAGGCGCTGCGTCATCGCGCGCAGTGCGGCGATGTCGGCACGATCACCCCGCGCATTCCCGGGCAGATCGATGGCTGACACGCGGCCGACCGTGTGGGTGAGCCAGCCGCTGATCGAGGCGGCCATCGCGCCGCTGCGCGATCGCGTGCAGCTGCGCAGCACCGACACCGTCACCGCCTGGTCGCCGGACCAGATCGCCGCACAGCTGGCCAGCGCCGACGGCGCGATCATCACCCTCAACGAGCGCATCGGTGCGGCCCAGGTAGCCGATGCCACGCAGCTGCAGGTGATCGCCAATGTCGGCGTCGGCTACAACAACCTGGATGTCGACGCGCTCAGCGCGGCCGGCATCCTGGCCAGCAACACGCCGGACGTGTTGACCGAAACCACCGCCGATCTCGGTTTCGCGCTGCTGATGGCAACCGCGCGCCGGATCACTGAGTCCGAGCGCTGGCTGCGTGAAGGGCAGTGGCAGCAGTGGTCGTTCCAGACCATGCTGGGCGCGGATGTCCATGGCAGCACGCTGGGCATCCTTGGCATGGGCCGCATCGGCCAGGGCATCGCCCGCCGCGGCGCGCACGGTTTCGGCATGAAGGTGCTGTACCACAACCGTTCACGGTTGCCGGCCGATACCGAGGCGTCGCTCAGCGCGACCTACGTGGACCTGGATACGCTGCTGGCACAGTCCGACCATCTGGTAACGGTGCTGCCCTACACGCCGGCCTCGCATCACATCATCGATGCGGCTGCGCTGGGGAAGATGAAGCCGACGGCAACCCTGGTGAACATCGCCCGCGGCGGCATCGTCGACGAACTGGCGCTGGCCGACGCACTGGCCAACGGCCACCTGGCGGCCGCTGGCCTGGATGTGTACGAGGGCGAGCCGAAGGTGCGCCCGGAGCTGCTGGCGCTGCGCAACGTGGTGCTCACGCCGCATATCGGCAGCGCCTCGCTGGCCACGCGCACGGCGATGGTACAGCTGGCCGTGGATAATCTGGCTGCCGGGCTCGGCCTGGACGGCGGCCCGTCGCGCATGCCGAGCGCGATCAACGCTGACGCGGCGATGGCCGCGCGCGTGATGCTGGGCAAAAAAACCGGGAAACGATAGGGAACCTCCGCGCGCCCCGCTTGAGGAGGTTCCCCGAACCCAGCTGTCGTGCGTGTTTTCCCCCATTCCCGTTTTCGTGAGAGTTCCCCATGAGCAATGCACAGCGCAGTTTCCACGTCGCCGTCGTCGGTGCCACCGGCGCCGTTGGCGAGACCATGTTGTCGATCCTGGCCGAGCGTGATTTCCCGGTCGGCACCCTGAGCGTCCTCGCCTCCGAGCGTTCGGCTGGTGGCGAGATTGAATTCAACGGCCAGAAGGTCAAGGTCCAGGACCTGGCCACCTTCGATCCGACCGGTGTCGAGATCGCGCTGTTCTCGGCTGGCGGCAGCGTGTCCAAGGAATACGCACCGAGGTTCGCCGCCGCCGGTGCGGTGGTGATCGACAACTCCTCGGCGTTCCGTTACGACGATGACGTGCCGCTGGTGGTGTCCGAGGTCAACCCGGAACAGGTCGCCAACCGTCCGCGCGGCATCATCGCCAACCCGAACTGCTCGACCATGCAGATGCTGGTGGCGCTGGCGCCGCTGCACCGCAAGTACGGCATCGAGCGCATCAATGTGTCCACCTACCAGTCGGTGTCCGGCGGTGGCCGCTCGGCGATGGAGGAACTGGGCAAGCAGACCGGCCAGCTGCTCAGCTTCCAGGAGATCGATCCGCAGCGCTTCCCGGTGCAGATCGCCTTCAACCTGATCCCGCACATCGATGACTTCCAGGACAATGGCTTCACCAAGGAAGAGATGAAGCTGATCTGGGAGACCCGCAAGATCCTCGGTGACGACAGCATCCTGGTGAACCCGACCGCGGTGCGCGTGCCGGTGTTCTACGGCCACTCCGAGTCGGTGGCGATCGAGACCCGCGACAAGGTCACCGTCGCTGAAGCGCGCGCGCTGCTGGAGCAGTCGCCGGGCATCGAAGTGGTGGATCGTCACGAGGCCGGTGGTTACCCAACCCCGGTCACCCACGCCTCGGGCACGGACGCGGTGTACGTCGGCCGCATCCGCGAGGACCTGTCGCACCCGCGTGGCCTGAACCTGTGGATCGTGTCGGACAACGTGCGCAAGGGCGCTGCCCTGAACGCCGTGCAGCTGGCCGAGCTGGTCGCCGCCGAACAGCGTTGATCACCGTGGTTGCCTGACCGGTAGTGCCGGCCGCTGGCCGGCATTGCCGTGATGGGCATGTGGTGCTGCCGGCCAGTGGCCGGCGCTACCGAAGGTCCCCTCGGTGGGTGCGGACCCCGGTGCGCACGCTTTATAGTGTCGCCCATGAATAAACGGGCCAGGGGCGCAAAGCGCCCGCTCCTCTATCTTTCCACCGCGCTGCTGGCCCTGGCCAGCAGTTCGGCGCTTGCCCTGGGCTTGGGTGACATCCGTGTCCTGTCCAAGCCAGGCCAGCCCCTGCTGGCCGAAATCCCGGTAGTCTCGGCCGATCCATCCGAACTGGAGAACCTGCGCGTCGCGCTGGCCTCTGCGGTCACCTTCGAACGCGTTGGCCTGCAGCGGCCGGCCGGGCTGGTCAGCGAGCTGCAGTTCGAACTGACCCGCAATGCGCAGGGCAGGGCGGTGGTGCGGGTGACCTCGCAGACGCCGGTCGAAACCCCGTCGCTGAGCTTCCTGATCGAGGCCGACTGGGGCCAGGGCCGCCTGGTGCGCGAATACTCGGCGCTGGTCGATGCGCCCTCCAGCGCACTGGCGGTGGCCGAACCGGAAATCGTCGCGCCGGCCGGTACCCTCTCCAACACCATCGTGCGAGACGTTGCACCGGCGCCGGCCGCTGCGGAGAGCGCAAGCGCACCTGCGCCGTCCACTGCGGCAGCGCCGGCACCTGCATCGGCTCGCCCGCGTGCAGGGGATGCACCCGCTGCCGCGCAGGCAGCCGATGGCAGCGTCATCGTCCAGCGTGGGCAGACCCTGTCGCAGATCGCCAGCGCGGTGGCCCGCGGCAACCAGGTCAGCCGCGACCGCGCGATGATCGCCCTGCTGCGGGCCAACCCGGAGGCCTTCATCCGCGGCAACGTCAACCTGCTCAAGCAAGGCGCCGTACTGCGCATGCCCGGCAGCGATGCACTGGCGGCGGTCGATGCCGCCGAGGCCGCAGCGCTGGTGCGCGAGCATGCAGCGCAGTGGCGGCAGGCGCGCACCGTGCCGCAACCGGCGGGTACCGTCGCCCCGGTGGCCGCGGCGGCAACCACGAACGCTTCTTCCCCGGCCGCGGCCAATGGGGCACGACTTGAAATCGCCCCGGCGCTGGCTTCCGACGCCGCGCGCGCGGGCACAACCACCGGCACTGGAGCCGGCAGCGAGGGTGACATGCTGGGCAACGAACAACTGCGCCAGGCACGCGAGGACATCGCGACCCGCGATGCCGAGATTGGCGAGCTGAAGCAGCGCGTCGCCGACCTGGAAAAACTCAAGGAACAGCAGCAGTCGCTGATCGCGATGAAGGACAACGACCTGGCCGCCGCGCAGCAGCGCCTGGCACAGGTACCGGATACCCGCGATGCGGCAACGCCGTGGTACTGGCTGGGGCTGCCGGTGCTGCTGCTGGCGGCCGGTGCAGCCTGGCTGCTGCGTCGTCGCAAGCCATCGCCGCTGCCGCCGCTGCGCGACGAAGACGATGCCGCCGGTCTGACCGCTGCGGTACCGGCGGGCGCGGCGCTGGATACCCTGGCCGAGCAGTCCTCGTGGTCGTCGGTGGTGCCCGAAGCGGGCCGCCAGGAGCCGGCGATGCCGGCTTGGGCGAGCGAAACCGGGGGGCAGGATGACGTGGCTGCCGAACCGGTCGCCGACGTCGCCGCCCAGGCTGACTGGCAGGCGCAGACGCTGCGCGATGACGAAGTAGTGGAGCTGCCCGAGGCAGTGACCGACCTGCCGCGCTGGGACGAGCCGGTGCCCGCGCAGGAGGATGATCCCACGCCGGCCGCCGCAGCGCAGGATGAGCTGCTCGCGCAGGCGGCCCCCGGCGAGGTGGCAGTGCCGGACTACGCGCTGCATGCCGAACAGCAGCCGCAGTTCCGCGGCGTGTTCGACCTGCCGGCCGAGCACCCTGACGG
>NZ_JAOCGL010000219.1:0-1690 GCF_029842485.1 Stenotrophomonas sp. GD03777 | reverse complement strand
CGGGTCTTGTCAGCCTGCAGCTCGGGATCATTGAGAATCTTGATGCCATCGATGCTGGACAGCGCCACCTGCATCCAGGCAAGGCTCTTGTCGATTTGCGCCTCGGGCTTCTCGTCCTTGCCGGTCACAATGTGCGTGATCAGGCCCTTCACGTCTTCCGTCAGGAATTCATGGAGGTCGCGACCGAACGTGCCCATGCTCGTCGCCACCGCCACGATCAGGGCGGCGCGCGCCATGTTGGTCACCAGGATCATCATCGAGTCCCGGCTGCGGCCGGTGACGATCCGATAGCCCTTTACCACTTTTCCACAGCGCAGTAGAAGAACAATTGCCCACTAAAGAAGGTGCACGAGTCGCAATGCAACCTTGATGAAGTCGTTCTCGCTCAACTTCTCGCCGAGCGGCTTCTTCAGCCGCGCGTTCTACCCCAGGCTCTTGAGCAGCTTGGCTCAGGTACGCTCATACCATCAAAGATGTCACGGCAGTCATGAGACTAGAACGACTCAAAGATCGGCTCAGAACAATCTGTATAAAGAACTTTGCACTGGCCGCCACCGATGTCCGCGCAATGGGACAGGACTCGATTTGCAGCCTCCTCCTTGGAGCCTGCAACCGAATAGGAGACACGGCCCTTACTCCCCCTCTCGGGATCAGCATATGCAACACACTGGTTCTTGTAGGTAGTTCCGACTTTGCAATCTCTAGCGCCATGGCTTGCGCAACGGGAAAGCGCCTCGGACGCAGCTTCCTGCTTTGAACGCCTTCCAACCGAAGCCCCCATATCACCTGTACTTACTGCGGTTGCAATAGCTCCCCAGGTTTTGATCCAGCGGCCAGTCGCGACCGGACCACTCGACCCTGCATCGCCTCCACTAGAGCCCGGTATTGGCGCACATCCACCAACCCCTTGGCCGCCAATCGGATATTGTCCGGGCGGGCAGCGCCCCTCCGCTTGAGCATCTTCTGTCACAAGCAAGAACAAAGCAGAGCAAATCCAAAAGAGGGAGATCACAATGCGCTTCACGTTAACTCTCCAAATACGCCTGAATCACTATCTACTAGGATGAGCAGCTCGCTGGCCAGTTTCCGCAATCTTTGTCGCATCCGACTGCGGCAATGTCATGCGGCTTGTTGACTGACTACTGTAGTCACCGGAGTCGACAGTTCGTCCCTTCTCTGGCGTCGCTGGCGTGTAGTAACTACCCGGCGGCTGCCCGCTGGGCCCCGGTGCCTGCGCCACCGGGCTGCCGCCTATCTGCGAATATGCCATGACGCCACCCAGCGTGCCCTGGAAGAACATCGCCGCCATTGGGGGAGCGGTCAGGATCAGGGTCGTGAGGATCAGGCCCATGCCGCCCTGCTGCATCGCCTGGCTGGTCATGCCGTCGCTGGAGGCGCCGTCGAGCAGGAACTTGTTGACCAGGGCGGTGGACCAGAACGCGGTCGAGACACGGATCACCATGTCCAGCGCGATCGATCCATTGCTGCCAGTACCGCCATCGAGAACATCGTGCCGATGCCATAGAACAGCCATCGCTGGAACAGCTGCTTGGTCTGGTCGAACAGCAGACACAGAATGAACAAGGGACCCAGGCCGATGAACAGGGCCATCGCAACCTCATACAGCAGCAGCATTGAACCTGCCGTCACCGCAGGGCCACCCGTGCCCAGGCCGATGAACCACATCGCG
>NZ_JAOCGL010000218.1:0-2011 GCF_029842485.1 Stenotrophomonas sp. GD03777 | reverse complement strand
AGGCCGGCAATCATCACCAGCGCGACCACCAGCAACAGCGGAATGGCCAGAAGAACCAGTACGACCAGGGCTATCAGTGCTTCCATTGCGTGCTTCCAATGCGATCCCGCGCCCCAGCGGCGGCGGTCGACCGCCCCATGCTACGACAGGGTGGGTCCCATAAACGACGAACCCCGGCCAGGCCGGGGTCCGTCTGCGATCTACACCGGCCTTACTTGGCGGCGATGACCTTGGCCATTTCCAGGCACTTGTTGGAGTAGCCCCACTCGTTGTCGTACCAGGTCACCAGCTTGACGAAGGTGCCGTCCAGGGCGATGCCGGCGTCGGCGTCGAACACCGAGGTGCAGGTCTCGCCGCGGAAATCGGTGGCCACGACCTTGTCTTCGGTGTAGCCGAGGATGCCCTTCAGCGCGCCTTCGCTCTGTGCCTTCACTTCAGCGCAGATCTCGGCGTAGGTGGCTTCCTTCTCCAGCTCGACGGTCAGGTCGACCACCGACACGTCCGAGGTCGGGACGCGGAAGCTCATGCCGGTCAGCTTCTTGTTCAGTTCCGGGATGACCACGCCGACGGCCTTGGCCGCACCGGTGGACGAGGGAATGATGTTTTCCAGGATGCCACGGCCGCCGCGCCAGTCCTTGTTGGACGGGCCATCGACGGTCTTCTGGGTGGCGGTGGCCGCATGCACGGTGGTCATCAGGCCGCGCTTGATGCCCCACTTGTCATTGATGACCTTGGCCAGCGGAGCCAGGCAGTTGGTGGTGCACGACGCGTTGGAGATGATTGCCTGGCCAGCATAGGTCTTGTCGTTCACGCCGAACACGAACATCGGCGTGTCGTCCTTCGACGGGGCCGACATGATGACCTTCCTGGCGCCGGCATCGATGTGCTTCTGCGCGGTTTCCTTGGTCAGGAACAGGCCGGTGGCTTCCAGCACCACGTCGGCGCCGACCTCGTCCCACTTCAGGTTGGCCGGGTCGCGTTCCTGGGTCAGGCGGATCTTCTTGCCGTTGACCAGCAGGTCGTTGCCCTGCACCGCTACGTCGGCCTTGAAGCGGCCGTGCACGGAGTCGTACTTGAGCATGTAGGCCAGGTAATCCGGCTCCAGCAGATCGTTGATGGCCACGATTTCGATGTCGTCGCCGAAGTTCAGCACCGCCGAGCGCAGGACGTTACGCCCGATGCGACCGAAACCGTTGATACCAACCTTGATTGCCATTTCTCAAGCTCCTGCAGCCGCGACGGGTGCGGCGGGATGGATAGGGCCCACAAGTCTAGCAGGCCGGGGCTGGCCACCGTGGGCCAGGCCGGGCCGCCAGCAGGTCGGCGGACAGGATTTGATCCGGATCAAAGCGTTAGCGCGGCGTGAGGCCGAGACTGTCGCCATCCACCCAGCAACGAGAACACCCCCATGCGCAAGACCTCCTCCCTGATCGTGGCCAGCCTGGCCGCCGCCCTGTCCCTCGCCGCCGCCCCGGCCATGGCCCAGTCCAAGGGCGACTGGACCGTTTCGGCCGGCGTGCACCAGGTGGCGCCGAAGTCGAACAACGGCTGGCTGGCCGGCGGCACCCTGAAGGTCGACGTCGACAACGACGTCAAGCCGACCATCACCGGCGAGTACTTCATCGCCGACAACCTGGGCATCGAAGTGCTGGCCGCGCTGCCGTTCAAGCACGACATCAACATCAACGGCCTGGGCCGCGTCGGCAGCACCAAGCAGCTGCCGCCGGTGGTGACCCTGCAGTACCACTTCAACAGCAAGGGCAAGGTGTCGCCGTTCGTCGGTGCAGGTGTGAACTACACCACCTTCTTCAGCGAAGATACCACCGGTGCATTGGCCGGCAGCAAGCTGAAGCTGCAGGATTCGTGGGGCCTGGCCGCGCATGCGGGCATCGATTTCGCGATCGGCGAGAAGGGCGCCCTGCGCGTGGACATGCGCTGGATCGACATCGACAGCAAGGTGAAGTTGAACGGCGAGAAGATCGGCACCGTCAACATCGATCCGCTGGTCTAC
>NZ_JAOCGL010000217.1:0-2028 GCF_029842485.1 Stenotrophomonas sp. GD03777 | reverse complement strand
CGCCGAACTGCGCCCGGGCGACCATGTGATCGTCAGTGCCGGTGAGCTGGTGCCGGCCGATGGCGAGATCGTGCAGGGCCTGGCCACCATCAACGAAGCGGCGGTGACCGGCGAATCGGCACCGGTGCTGCGCGAGGCAGGTACCGACCGTTCCGGTGTGATCGGTGGCACCAAGGTGCTGTCCGACCAGATCATCGTGCGGGTGACCGCCGAGCCGGGCCACAGCTTCCTGGACCGGATGATCGCGCTGGTGGAAGGTGCCAACCGCCAGAAGACCCCCAACGAGATCGCGCTGACCCTGCTGCTGGCGGCGATGACGCTGACCTTCCTGGTGGTGGTGGCCACGTTGCCGGCCATTGGTGCAGCCGTCGGCGTCAAGGTCGATCCGCTGCTGCTGATCGCGCTGCTGGTGTGCCTGATCCCGACCACCATCGGCGGCCTGCTGCCGGCCATCGGCATCGCCGGCATGAACCGTGCGCTGGCCGCGAACGTACTGGCCAAGTCGGGCAAGGCGGTGGAAGTGGCCGGCGACGTCGACGTGCTGCTGCTGGACAAGACCGGCACCATCACCTACGGCGACCGCCAGGCCAGCCACTTCCATCCGCTGGCCGGCATCGATGCCAGCCAGCTGCGCGAGGCGGCACTGCTGTCCTCGCTGGCCGACCCGACCCCGGAAGGCAAGTCGATCGTGCGCCTGGCGCGCGAACAGGGCTGCGCCACCGCCGAGCCGGACCATGCCGACTACCTGGCCTTCAGTGCCCAGACCCGCATGTCCGGCGTGGATCTGGAACATGGGCGGCAGATCCGCAAGGGCGCCGCCGATGCGATCCGTGCCCACGTGCAGGCGCTGGGCGGCAGCGTGCCGGCTGAACTGGCCGGGCGCGTCGAGCAGGTCGCGCGCAATGGCGCCACCCCGCTGGTGGTGGCCGAGGGTCGCCACGTGCTGGGCGTGATCGAGCTGTCGGACGTGGTCAAGCACGGCATGCGCGAGAAGTTCGCGCAGCTGCGGGCGATGGGCATCCGTACGGTGATGATCACCGGCGACAACCCGCTGACGGCAGCAGCCATTGCCGCCGAGGCTGGCGTCGACGACTACATCGCCGAGGCCCGTCCGGAAGACAAGCTGGCACGCATCCGCCAGGAACAGGCCGGTGGCCGCCTGGTGGCAATGGTGGGCGATGGCACCAACGATGCTCCCGCGCTGGCCCAGGCCGACATCGGCCTGGCGATGAACTCCGGCACGCAGGCGGCGAAGGAGGCCGGCAACATGGTCGACCTCGATTCGGACCCGGCCAAGCTGCTGTCGGTGGTGGAAGTGGGCAAGCAGCAGCTGATCACCCGCGGCGCGCTGACCACCTTCTCGCTGGCCAACGACGTGTCCAAGTACTTCGCGATCCTGCCGGCGCTGTTCGCCGCGGCCGTTCCGACCATGGCCGCACTGAACGTGATGCAGCTGTCGAGCCCGCGCAACGCGGTGCTGGCGGCGCTGATCTTCAACGCCCTGGTGATTCCCGCGCTGATCCCGCTCGCCCTGCGTGGCGTGCGCTTCCGCCCGGCCACCGCCACCGCACTGCTGCGCCGGAACATGCTGGTATACGGCCTCGGCGGCGTACTGCTGCCGTTCGCAGCGATCAAGGCGATTGACCTCCTTCTTGTCCTGGTATTCGGCGCATGAACCGTTCTGCTTCCACCTCATCTTCCCTTCCGGGCGACGCCAAGGCCGAGGCCCGCGTGGCCAGCCTGCAGGATGGCGCCTGCTGGCGCCCGGCGATCGGCCTGGGTCTGGCCTCCCTGCTGCTGGCCGGCGCGGTCTACGCCGGCATCGCCACCGGCTTTGCCGGGCTGGCCTACCCGACCCAGGCCGAAGGCAGCCTGCTGCGCGATGGCAGCGGCCAGGTGCGCGGCTCGGCCTGGCTGGCGCAGCCGTTCACCGGTGACGGCTACTTCCAGGCGCGTCCGTCGGCGGCCAACTACGACCCGATGGCCGCGGCCGGTTCCAACATGGCGCGCAGCAACCCGGCGTTGGCC
>NZ_JAOCGL010000216.1:0-2159 GCF_029842485.1 Stenotrophomonas sp. GD03777 | reverse complement strand
CACGGCCACCACGACCACCACCACTGCCGGAACGACCGCCACTGCGGCCACCACCCCGACGCTCTTCCTCGGCGGCGCGGGCTTCGCGCGCTTCACGGAAGATCTGGCCGACGCTTTCGTTGTCCTCGCCTTCCTCGCCTGCAGCCGGGGCCGGGCGTTCCGGGCGCGGCAGCGGCGTCAGCAGTTCCTTGGTGACCGGCTCGGAGGGAATCTTCTGCTCGATGTAGGCCTCGATGTCCGGCAGGCCCATCGCGTAGCGTTCGCAGGCGAAGCTGATCGCATCACCTTCTTCACCCAGGCGCGCGGTACGGCCGATGCGGTGCACGTAGTCTTCGGCATCGAACGGCAGGTCGTAGTTGTAGACGTACTTGATGCCATCGATGTGCAGGCCACGGGCGGCGACGTCGGTGGCCACCAGGATTTCCAGCTGGCCCTTCTGGAAGCGGTTGAGCAGGCTCTCGCGCTTCTTCTGCGGCACATCGCCGGACAGCACGCCGACACGGTAGCCGGCCTTCTCCAGCGAGCGGGCGACGCGCTCGACGAACACCTTGGTGTTGACGAACACCATGGTCCGCGCGCCTTCGCTGCGCGACAGCAGGCCCAGCAGCAGCGGGATCTTCTCGTCGTCGGCCGGGAAGTAGATGCGCTGGCGCACGCGGGCAGCGGTGATGGTCTCGGCTTCGACCACCAGCTTCTGCGGCTCGTTCATGTGCTCGTAGGCCAGCTCCAGCACGCGATGGCTGAGGGTGGCGCTGAACAGCAGGGTCTGGCGGATGGTGCGTTCCGGCATGCGGCGCAGCAGGAAGCGGATGTCCTTGATGAAGCCCAGATCGAACATGCGGTCGGCTTCGTCGAGCACGCAGATCTCGCAGGCATGCAGCGAAACCACCTTGTGCTGCTTGACGTAGTCGATCAGGCGGCCCGGGGTGGCGATGATCACGTCCACACCCTGCTGCAGCAGCTCGCGCTGCTTGTCGTAATCCACGCCACCGTAGACCAGGGCGAAACGCAGGCCCAGGTCGGAACCGAACTTCACCGCATCCTTGTGGATCTGGATGGCCAGCTCACGGGTCGGGGCGAGGATCAGGGCGCGGGGGTCTTCCGGCTTGCGGTCGGCCAGCGCCGGACGGGTCAGCAGGCGGTTCACGACAGCGACCAGGAAGGCCAGGGTCTTGCCGGTACCGGTCTGGGCCTGGCCGGCAACATCACCACCGGGCAGCGCGACCGGCAGGGTCAGCGCCTGGATCGGGGTGCAGCGGGTGAATCCGGCTCCTTCAAGGCCGGCCTGCAGGGCCGGATGCAGCTCGAAGGAGGAAAAGGTCAAATCGGTCAGCGGTTTGTCGCTCATGAGTCCGTCTTGGTATGGCCGCCGGCCCTTGGGGCGGCTGGCACTTCAGCGTCTAGGGGAACCGTCGCAAACTGCGGCCCCTGCGGCGGGTTGGCAGGCCGGGACCCCTCGGTCCGTGCGCCGCACAATGTCCCAGTTTAACGCACTCGGGCAGGCAAACCGGAATGCGGTGTCTCACGGCACCCGGAGACGCCACCTTCACCCAGCCACACTGGACTTGAACGGCCCGGTCTGGGGCGCTGGTGTCGCGCACTGCCAGCCCCATGTACAGGAGGACAGTGAAATCCGACACATACCGGGCATCGAAGCGATCACGATACGCTGGGTTCCAGACGGCGCCTGTCCCTGCCCCGCGATAGGGGTACACTGCCGGCCGTGAGCGTCCAGGCATCCCGCCGAACGCACCGCGGCAGTGCGCCGCGAGGCAACGACGAGGGTCGCGCCACCGGGCAAGGCCCAGTTCACCCACCTCCGGCATGGCCGGGTGCAATCCAAGACGAGAAACCAAGATGAGCGACAAGGTTGTACATGTCGGCGACGCCGACTTTGATAGCGCAGTACTGAATTCCAAGGAACCGGTGCTGGTCGATTTCTGGGCCGAGTGGTGTGGCCCCTGCAAGATGATCGCCCCGGCGCTGGACGAGCTGGCCGATGCCTACCAGGGCCGCGCCAAGATCGCCAAGGTCAACGTTGACCACAACCGTGCGCTGGCCGCGAAGTACCACGTGCGTTCGATTCCGTACCTGGTCGTGTTCAAGGATGGCGAGAAGGTCGGCGAGCAGATCGGTGCGGTGGGCAAGGCCCAGCTGGC
>NZ_JAOCGL010000215.1:0-2233 GCF_029842485.1 Stenotrophomonas sp. GD03777 | reverse complement strand
CGCGCGTCCTGCCCGGCCTCGCAGTGCACGAACAGTACCGGCACGCCATGTGCTTCCAGCACCGCGGCCATCTGTCGCTGGCGCATCAGGAACTGCTCGTAGATGCCCTTCAGGCGATCGCAGTCGTTCTTGCTGTGGCTGTAGTGCGCGCACCAACCGGCCGGGTCGAACAGCGCCATGCGTGCTTCGCCATGCGTATAGCGCAGCAGCGGCTCGGGCGCGGCATTGAGCCACTCGTCCTCGCCCGGCGCCATGATCGCGGTCTCGATCAGCGGCCACAGTGCGGCCAGGCCCTGGTTGTCGTACTGCATCGACATCATCGCGGCCAGGTCGTTCACGGTGAAATAGCGCGCGTGCTCGATGCGGGCACCGAAGGTGTTCTGCGCCATCAGCGCGGTGTCGGCGTGCGCCATGCCGTTGGCCAGCAAGGTTTCTTCCAGCGCATCGGCGACCGCGCTGGTGGTGGCCACGTCGCTGCCGGTCAGCAGGAACGGCACCACGCGCAGGCCACCGCCCACCAGCGTGGCATCGGCCTGGAACGGCAGTGGCACGTCACCTTCGGCATCGGTACCGAAGGCCAGCAGGCGCGGGCCCTGGTTGCGGCCCGGGGCACGCATCTGCAGTTCTTCCAGGCGGCGATGGATCGGCCAGCCCGGACGCAGCACTTCGGCCGGGTCGAAATGCGCGGCGGCGAACACCAGGTCCAGCTCGGCCACCTGTGGCACCAGCTTGGCCAGGTCACGGCCGACGCGTTCGGCCAGTTCACCGGCCTGTTCAGCGCTGAGCACCGCCTGGCGGGGGATTTCGCCGCCGGCCAGTTCCAGGGCCAGCACGCCAAGGGCATTCATCGCGGGGTCGGGTTTGCTCATGGTTCCACGGTTGGCCCATCACAGGGCGGCAGCTACACTTGGCTCCATTATGCCTGCTCCGTCGTGCAGGCCATGTTGCAGACACCCTCATCCATGCCAGGTATCTCCATGCCCAACGCTCGTCCCGTCGCCATCCTCGGTGGCGTCCGCATTCCGTTCTGCCGCCAGAACACCGCGTACTCGGATGTCGGCAACCTCGGCATGTCGGTCCGTACGCTGGGCGCGCTGGTCGAACGGTTCGGCCTGCATGGCCAGCAGCTGGGTGAAGTGGCGATGGGCGCGGTGATCAAGCATTCCAGCGACTGGAACCTGGGCCGCGAAGCGACGCTGTCCTCCGGCCTGTCGCCGCTGACCCCGGGCATCACCCTGCAGCGCGCCTGCGGTACCTCGCTGGACAGTATCATCACCGTGGCCAACAAGATCGCGCTGGGACAGATCGAATCGGGCATCGGCGGTGGTTCGGACACCACCTCCGACGTGCCGATCGTTTACGGCAAGAAGCTGCGTGCACGCCTGCTGGCGGCCAACCGCGCCAAGAGCACCGGCGACAAGATCCGTGCGCTCACCGCCGGCTTCAAGTTCTCCGAGCTCAAGCCCGAGTTCCCGGGCGTGGCCGAGCCGCGCACCGGCAAGAGCATGGGCGACCACTGCGAGGACATGGCGAAGGAGTGGAACATCTCGCGCGACTCGCAGGATGAGTGGGCGGTGTCGTCGCACAAGAAGCTGGCTGCCGCCTACGAGCGTGGCTTCTTCAACGACCTGATCGCACCGTTCCGTGGCGTCGAGCGCGACAACATCCTGCGCCCGGATACCTCGCTGGAAAAGCTGGCGACGCTGAAGCCGGCGTTCGACAAGGTTTCCGGGCGTGGCACGCTCACCGCCGCCAATTCCACCCCGCTGACCGACGGTGCCGCTGCGGTACTGCTGGCCAGCGAAGAGTGGGCGCGCGCGCATGGCCATGAGCCGCAGGCCTACCTGCGTGACGCACACGTGGCGGCAGTGGACTTCGTGCATGGCGAAGGCCTGCTGATGGCGCCGACCATCGCGGTGCCGGAGATGCTCAAGCGCAACGGCCTGACCCTGCAGGACTTCGACATCTACGAGATCCACGAAGCCTTTGCCGCGCAGGTGTTGTGCACCCTGCGTGCGTGGGAGAGCGAGGATTACTGCCGCAACCGCCTGGGCCTGGACGCGCCGCTGGGCCGCATCGACCCGGACAAGATCAACCTGCTGGGCTCGTCGCTGGCCACCGGCCACCCGTTCGCCGCTACCGGCGCACGCGTGATCGCCACGGCAGCCAAGCAGCTGGCCGAACGCGGCGGTGGCCGCGCACTGGTGTCGATCTGCACCGCCGGCGGCATGGG
>NZ_JAOCGL010000214.1:0-2352 GCF_029842485.1 Stenotrophomonas sp. GD03777 | reverse complement strand
ACTCGCGCTTGCGCGATTCCAGCAGGTCCAGGTTGCGGATCAGGCGCCGCGAGATCTCATCGGAGATCACCCCGCGCCGGGTCAACCGGAACAGCTCCTCACGCTCGGCATTGAGGCCGGCGCTGCGCAGCTGGCGGTAACCCAGCTCCATGCGCCGCACTTTCTCCGGGTCCACGTCGGGCCCGTCGTTGTCCTTCTCCAGGTGCCGCTGATACAGCAGGCTCACCCGCGAGGCAGCGTCGTTGTACAGCTGCACGTTCTCGGTGTTCTGGTTCATCACCAGCTGCTGGCGCATGCGCTCGACCCCGGCCAGCGCAGCCTTGGACGACAGCCGGCGTGCCAGGTCCTCTTCCTTGCGCTCGCCCGAATCGGCCGGCAGCTGCAGGCCCTTCAGCAGCTGCGGCAGCGCCACGCTGGCGCCGACCAGCGAGAACAGGATCACCGCCGCGGCCAGGAAGATCACCAGGTCGCGCGCCGGGAACGCGCTGCCATCAGGCAGGAACAACGGCAGGGTCAGCACGCCGGCCAGGGTGATCGCGCCGCGCACGCCGGCCACCGAGGTCGCCACCACGATGCGCCAGTTCGGTGCCTCGCCGCGTTCCAGGCCTCGGCGGCGTGCACGCAGCAGGTTCCAGCGCAGCGACAACCATACCCACAGCAGGCGCAACAGGATCAGCGCCAGGTTGATCACCACCACGTACACCAGCAGCCACCATGCACTCTGGTGGCCGGACTCGTTCATGGTGGTGGTGGCACGCTCGACGATGCCGGGCAGCTGCTCGCCCAGCAGCACGAACATGATGCCGTTGAAGCTGAACTGCAGCATGTTCCAGACGCCCGCACGCTGTACGCGCATGCTGCCGGAGACACGGCCGGTCAGCTCGACGTAGCTCATCGCGATACCGGCCGCCACGGCAGCGAGGATACCCGAGGCATGGATTTCTTCGGCCAGCAGGTAGGCCGCGAACGGAATCAGCAGGTTGACCAGCATCGCCGCACCCGGTTCCTCGCCGAAGCGGCGCCACAACCAGCGCTGGAAGGTGGAGACACCGAGGGTGACCGCCACGCCCACCGCAAGGCCGGCCACCGCCACCCACAGGAAGGTCAGCGAGGCCGTGGCCAGCGAGAAGGAGCCGGTCATCACCGCCGCCACCGCGAAACGGAAGCAGACCAGGCCGGACGCATCGTTGAGCAGCGATTCGCCTTCCAGGATGTGCATCAGTCGCTTGGGAATCGGTGCCTTGGAGGCGATCGCGCCGACCGCCACCGGGTCGGTCGGCGAGACGATGGCCGCCAGCGCGAAGCACACCGCCAGCGGCATCACCGGAATCATCCAGTGGATCAGCAGGCCGGCACCGATGACGGTGAACACCACCAGGCCGAACGCCAGTTCGAGGATCGCGCCCTTGTCGCGGAACAGGCCCTGCTTGGGGATGCGCCAGCCATCAAGGAACAGCAGCGGCGGCAGGAACAGCAGGAAGAACACTTCCGGCTCCAGCGCGTGGCCGCGGTTGAACACCCCGGCGATGACCGCGCCCAGGCCGATCTGCACCAGCGGCAGCGGCAACGAGAACGGGAGGACGCGAACCAGGTAGCCGCTGGCGACAACGGCCACCAGCATCGCCAGGACGACTTCAATGGTATGCATGCTTCTTCCAGGAAGCGGCGCGCGGGGAGGCTCGAAGGCCAGCGCCGGAAACCCGGAAAAAACTACCACATGCGGCCATGAGCGCGACGGCCGGGGCGGTCGCGCGTCAGCCCCGGCTCATGCCCCGTCGAAGCGGTACAGGTCCATGGCGAGGAAGCCGGCATCGATGCCGGCATCGATGCGGCGTGCACCGAAGCGGTCCTCGCCGGCTGCGCCCATCGCGAAGAACAGCGGCAGCAGGTGCTCGTCGGTCGGGTGCGCGCGTTCGGCGAACGGTGCCTGCCGGCGGTAGTCGAACAGGGCCTGGCGATCATCGGCGGCCAGGCGCTGCTCGACCCACTCGATGAAGGGCCGCACGTACGGCGCTTCCTTGCCGTCCTGGTAGTCGCCCCAGTCGTGCAGGTTGTGGGTGATGCTGCCCGAGCCGACCAGCAGCACGCCCTGCTCACGCAGTGGCGCCAGCGCGCGGCCCAGCGCGAACTGGTGCCCGGGGCCGAGCAGCGGCTGGATCGACAGCGGCACCACCGGGATGTCGGCTTGCGGGCGCAGCAGCCGCAGCGGCACCCACGCGCCATGGTCGAGGCCACGCTGAGGGTCGAGCGCCACCGGCAGGCCGGCAGCGGCGATGCGGCGGGCCACTTCTTCGGCCAGCGCCGGATCGCCGGGCGCCGGGTACTGCAGTTCGAACAGCGCGCGCGGGAAGC
>NZ_JAOCGL010000213.1:0-2439 GCF_029842485.1 Stenotrophomonas sp. GD03777 | reverse complement strand
GGCCGACGGGCGCTGGCTGCTGGCGCGGCTGCGCTGTGGCGAACTGCAACGCATCGTCGGCGGCCTCGATGTCGGCCCCAACGGACTGGTCTCGATCAGCGATGCCGAGGGTTACATGCTGGCCCGCGTGCCTGATCCGCACGGCACGGTGGGCCGCCGCTACGACCTGCCGCGCCGTGACCTGCTCGGCATGCAGGCGGTGGTCGAGCTGGGAAGCGTGCCGGGTGTGGTCGACGGCGTACCGCGCATCATCACCATCAGCACGCTGGAACACAGCCCGCTGGCGGTGCAGGTCGGCCTGGCCGACGAAGACGTACTGGCGCCGTGGTGGCCGTACCTGCAGGCGTCGGTGGCGATCGTACTGGCTTACATCGCGGTGTTGCTGGTGCTGCTGTACGCCGTGCGGCGCAGCACCCGCAGCCAGCAGGCCATGGCCGAGGAGCTGAAAACAGGCCACGCCGAGCTGCGTCTTGCGCACCAGGTCGGTCGTGTCTGTACCTGGTACGTGGATGAGGACGCCGCACTGCTGCGCTGGTCGCCGCTGGCGCGCGAGATCTTTGGCGTGCAGACCGATGCGCTGCCGGTGGCCGATTTCTTCGCACGCGTGCACCGCGACGATGCCGCGCGCCTGCAGCATGCCTTTGACCAGGCATTCGCCGGCAGCGCCGTGCTCGACCAGGTGTTCCGCCTGGTATTGCCCGGGGGCGAGGTGCGCTGGGTGGGCGCACGTGGGCAGCGGGTGGAAGTGGCCGACAGCGAGCGGCGCATGATCGGGGCGCTGACCGACCTGAGTGAGCGTTACCAGGCGCGCGAGCAGGTGAGCGAGGTCGAGCGCCGCTTCCGGCTGCTGTTCGACCGCAATCCTGCACCGTTCTGGGTGTTCGACCCGGATACGCTGCGCTTCATCGAGGTCAACGACGCTGCGGTGCGCCAGTACGGCTACAGCCGCGACGAGTTTCTGTCGATGAGCATCCTCGACATCCGCCCGCGCGAAGGCTGGGACGAAGTGCGTGGTGCCATCCAGCGCGCACAGGTGGGCGATCCTCCGGACGCGACCGTACGCCTGCACCGGCGCAAGGACGGTAGTGTGTTCGAGGTGCGCGCACACCTGTCCAGGCTCGATTTCGACGGACAACCCGCGTGCCTCGTGCTGGCCGAGGATGTCAGCGAACGGCTGGCCTACGAGCGCGACCTGGCCTATCGGGCACGGCACAACCCGGCCACTGGCCTGCTCAACGTGCGCGCCCTGACCGAACAGCTGGACGAGCAGCAGCAGGGCTACACCATCGCCTTCGTGCAGTTGCGTGGCCTGCAGCTTGTGGCCGATACGCTGGGCCGTGAGATCGGCGATGCGGTGCTGCAGTCGATGGCGACCCGGCTCGGTGGACTGGGGGCGCGTTGCGGCACGCTGGCATTCCAGCCGGCGGAAGACTTCGTGTTCGCGATCGGGGCCGAGCACGATACCCAGCGCGTGCTGGATGACCTGCTGCAGATCGTGTCAGCGCCGATGCGTGGCAAGGATTCACTGCACCAGTTCGAACCGCGCATCGGTGTGGCCGTGCACACTGCCGGTGACGGCCACAGCGCCGAGCAGGTGATCGGCATGGCCGCGCAGGCCGCGCAGGCCGCGCACGCGGCGCGTGCCGAGGGCAACGTGGTGGTCTGGTTCGATGCGGCAGTGACCACGCGGCTGGCCGACCGCCTGCGCCTGGCCGGGCGCATCCATGCCGCCATCGACAACGAGTTCCAGCTGTACTTCCAGCCGATCCGGCACGCCAGCGATGGCAGCCCGGCCGCGCTGGAGGCCCTGCTGCGCTGGCCGCAGGCCGATGGCAGCTTCATCCCGCCCAACGAGTTCATCCAGCTGTGCGAGGACACCGGGTTGATCCTGGCACTGGGCCGCTGGGTGATCCGCGCCGCGGCGAAGGCACAGCGGCGGTTGGTCGAGGCCGGTTGGGGCGAGCTGCCGATCGCAGTCAACGTGTCGGCAGTGCAGTTCTTCAACAGCGACCTGGTGGCCGAGTTCACCCGCGTCCAGCAGGAGTTCGGACTGGCCCGCGGCGCACTGCACGTGGAGCTGACCGAGAGCAGCCTGATGCGCAAGCCGGCGCAGGCGATGCAGACCATGCAGCGCCTGCACGAGCAGGGCATCAGCGTGTCGCTGGACGATTTCGGCACCGGCTATTCCAGCATGTCCTACCTGCAGCACCTGCCGCTGGACATCCTGAAAATCGATCGCAGTTTCGTGGCGGACGTGGAAACCAATCCGCGCAACGCTTCGATCTGCCGCGCATTGCTGTCGCTCGGCCACAGCATGGGCCTGACCATCATCGCCGAGGGCGTTGAAACGCCGGGGCAGCTGGACTGGTTGGCTGCGCATGGCTGCGACCAGGTGCAGGGCTACCTGCTGGGGCGGCCGGCGCCGCTGGAGCGGATCAT
>NZ_JAOCGL010000212.1:0-2458 GCF_029842485.1 Stenotrophomonas sp. GD03777 | reverse complement strand
AGTTTGGGAATGCAGGAGCGGAACGAAGCGAAGTGCACGTGCGCGCGCGACACCGGCCCGGGGCGGTCTTCCAGCACTTCCATCAGCGCCGTGTCGGCACGCCCCAGGCGTGCGCCCGGCTGCAGCGCGCGCACGCTCGGCCCGCCGATCGCCAGCAGGCGCTCGCGCAGCTCCGGATTGCCGTCCAGCAGGTTGACGTAGCCCTGCAGGCGGTCGGCGATGCGGTTCAGGTTCTGCCGCTCGAACTCCTGCTGGCGCTTGGAGGTGGCCAGCATGGTCGCGCCGATCGCAGCCACCGCCATGCCCAGCAGCAGGATCACGAACAACCGCCCGACCATCGAGGACAGGAAATGGCGCAGGCGCGTCATCGCGGTTTATTCCAGGTTGACCGACGAGGCCAGCACGTAGCCTTCGTTGCGAACGGTCTTGATCAGTCCATCCGGGCCACCATCGTCGCCCAGCTTGTTGCGCAGGCGGCTGACCTGCAGGTCGATCGCGCGGTCCTGAGCCTCGTAGTTGCGGCCACTGCTGAGCGCGACCAGCTGCTCGCGCGACAGCACCTTGTTGGCGTGGGCGATGAACACCCGCAGCAGGCGGAACTCGGCGCCGGACAGCACCACCACGCGGCCATCCGGATCGACCAGGTGGCGATGCTCGAGGTCGAATACCCAGCGCGAGAAACGCGCGCGGCGTACCGCCAGTGGTTCCAGGTTGGCCGGCAGCGCCTCGGTCCGGCGCAGCACGTTGCGGATGCGCGCCAGCAGCTCGCGCGGCTCGAACGGCTTGGCCAGGTAGTCGTCGGCGCCCATTTCCAGGCCCAGCACGCGGTCGATCGGCTCGGCCCGCGCGGTCAGCATGATCACCGGCGTGTTCGAACGTGCACGCAGGTCACGGCACAGGGTCAGACCATCCTCGCGCGGCAGGTTGAGGTCCAGCACGATCAGGTCCACGTGCTCGCGGTCCAGCAGTTGGCGCATGGCGGTGCCATCGGCCGCAGTGCTCACCTGGTAGCCGGCGCGGCCGAGCTGCTCGGCCAGCAGCGTGCGGATGTCGTTGTCGTCGTCGACGATCAGCAGTCGATGCATCGGGTTTTCAGTCTCCATGTCGCGATCATCCCGTGTCGGCAGCTGAACCGCATCCGGGGCAATGCGTACCAGTGTATCCACCCGCGGGCGGGATACCTGTGGTTACGCCTGTTCACCGACAGTGTTACATACAGACATACCCCGAGGATTGAGCCGTCCATCGCCCGGTCTTCACAATGCCCACCAACGCCGCCCTCGCGGCCTCGAGAGTGAAGCCACGACGTGACGTTCCGCCTGCTGCCAGCGACCCGCCGGAGTCGCCTGATGCTGATCGCCCTGCTCGCCCTGATCGTCGCCGCGACCGCCTGGTGGCTGCTGCGCAAGCCCGCCGCCCCGGCGGTGGCAACCTCGCCGGTCAGCCGCGGTGACATCGAACAAACGGTGGATGCCACCGGCGTGATCGACGCCTACAAGCTGGTCAGCGTCGGCGCGCAGGCCTCGGGCCAGATCAAATCGCTGAAGGTACAGCTGGGCGACACCGTGAAGGAAGGCGACCTGATCGCCGAGATCGATGCCACCACCCAGCAGAACCAGGTGCTCAACGCGCAGGCCTCGCTGGACCAGGTCACCGCCCAGCGCGCGGTGCAGCAAGCCACCCTGCGCCAGGCCGAACTGGAGTTCGCGCGCCAGCAGCAGATGCTGGCCGCCGAGGCCACCTCGCGCCAGGAATACGATGCCGCAGAAGCACAGCTGAAGACCGCCCGCGCCCAGCTGCAGTCCTACGAGGCGCAGATCAAGGGCCGCGAAACCGAGCTGGGCACCGCCCGCGCCAACCTGGCCTACACCCGCATCACCGCGCCGATGGACGGCACCGTGGTCGCGGTGGTGGCCGAGGAAGGCCGTACCGTGAACGCCAACCAGACCGCACCGACCATCGTCATGCTGGCGCGGCTGGACGTGGTCACCGTCAATGCCGAGATCTCCGAGGCCGACGTGGTCAAGATCAAGCCCGGCATGCCGGTGTACTTCACCACCCTGGGCGACCCGGACCGCAAGTATCACGCCACGCTGCGCCAGATCAATCCGGCGCCGGCCTCGATCGCCAACGAGAATTCGTCCAGCTCCAGCAGCTCCTCCAGCTCCAGCTCCAGCAGCGCGGTCTACTACAACGCGCTGTTTGATGTGGAAAACCCGGACGGCACGCTGCGCATCGACATGACCGCGCAGGTCTCGGTACTGCTCAAGCAGGCCAAGGGGGTGCTGATGGTGCCGGCGGTGGCACTGGGACCGAAGCGCCGTGGCGATGAGCGGATGGTGCGGGTGCTGGACGAGAAGGGCCAACCGCAGCCGCGCAAGGTCACCGTGGGCATCAACAACGGCGCCTCGGCCGAGATCCTGTCCGGCTTGAAGGAAGGCGAGCGCGTGGTGGTCGG
>NZ_JAOCGL010000211.1:0-2498 GCF_029842485.1 Stenotrophomonas sp. GD03777 | reverse complement strand
CGGGTTGGCGTCCAGGAACGCGCGGATTTCCGGCACCAGCACGTCCTGCTTGTCTTCCAGCACATAGTGGCCGGCATCCTCGAAGGCATGCACCTGGGCATTCGGCAGCGCGGCCTGGAAGCCCTTCAGGAAATGATGGTCGAACACGAAGTCGCGCAGGCCCCAGCCGAGGAAGGCGGGACGGTCGGCGAACGACGGCAGCGCCTTGCCGGCGCGTTCCAGCAGCGACCAGGCCTTGTCGGCCGGCGACAGCGGGATGTCCTGCATGAAGCGGATGGTGCTGATGCGGTTGGCCCAGCTGTTGTACGGCGACACGTAGGCGCGGCGCACATCGGCCGGCATCTTCCGCTCCACGCCCAGCCACGAGGCACCGGACGAGAACGCGTTGAAGCTGCGGATGATCCACTCGCCGATCTTCCAGTGGCGACCCAGTGCGATCTGCCACGGCATCTTCTTTGCCGCCGGCATCGGGAAGGCAGCGGTGTTGAGCACCACCAGGCGCTTCACCTGCTCGTGGTGCGACAGCGCCCAGCCGAACCCGATCATGCCGCCCCAGTCGTGCACGGCCAGGGTCACCGGGCCGCTGATGCCCAGGTGCTTCAGCAGCGCATCAAGATCGTCCACGCGCGACTGCAGCGTGTACTCATAGCGGCTGTCGTCCGGCTTGTCCGACAGGCCCATGCCGATGTGGTCCGGCACGATGCAGCGGTAGGTGTCCGACAGGCCGGCCACCAGCGTGCGCCAGTAGTAGCTCCACGACGGGTTGCCGTGCACCATCACCACCACCTCGCCATCGCGCGGGCCCTCGTCGAGATAGTTCATCGACAGGCCGGGGCGGACCTCGAAGCGCTGCGGGTGGGCGGGGTAACCGGGAAGATCGCGCATGCGGAGCACCTAAGGAGAGTCGCGGCGCAATGTAGAGCCGAGCCGTTGCTCGGCTGCTCTCCGGTCCGCTGCGGAAGAGCCGCGCTGCGCGCGTGAGCCGAGCATGGCTCGGCTCTACAGGAGGTCGGGCAACGGGCTGCTTACCAGACCACTTCAGCCATCGAGCAGTTCAGGCCCGAGCCAATACCCAGAAGCGCGATGCGATCACCCTTCTTCAGCTTGCCCAGCTGCTTGAGCTTGCTCAGCACGATCGGCACCGAGGCCGGGCCGATGTTGCCGTGCTCGCCGAAGATGGTCATGACCTTCTTCGGGTCGATGCCGAAGTTCTTGATGAACGCGGCGGTGTGCGGTTGGCTGACCTGGTGGATCACGAACTGGTCCAGCTCCTCCACGGCCCAGCCGAGTGCGATCTTGGCGGCGCTGAAGGTCTTCTGCGCCAGCTTGATGCCTTCGATCAGCAACAGGCGGGTGTCGGTGACCATGCGGTCCAGGTTGCCCAGGCACAGCTGGTTCCACTCGGTGGCCGAGCGGGTCACGCCGCCCTTGTAGCGCGGCGCGTCCGGCACCAGCTCCGCGCGCGCCATCACCATCGCGGCGGCGCCCGACCCGGTGGTCAGCGCGGCCAGCTCGTTGCGGAAGTCATCGGCGGTGACGTCCGGGGCGGTCATGCGCTCCAGGGTCTTCTCGTACACCAGGTTGGCGGTCTCGCCGTCCACCACCAGCGCGTAGTCGATATCACCGCGCTCGATCATGCGCGCCGCGATGTCCATGCCGTTGATGAAGGCCAGGCAGGCGTTGGCGACGTCGAAGGTCATGCATTCGTCGCTGACACCGAGGTTGCCCGACACGATCGAGGCCGTGGACGGCTCCAGGTAGTCGCGGCTGACCGAGGTGTTGACCAGCAGGCCGACCTGGGTCGCGGTGATGCCCGCGTCTTCCAGTGCCTTACGGCCGGCCATGGTGGCGGCGTCCGACGCCAGCACGCCGTTGTCCCACAGGCGGCGGGCGTGGATGCCGGCGATGTCGCCAAGCACATCGGTGCGGATACCCAGGCGATCCAACGTCGGCTGCAGGCGTTCGTTGATTTCCTTGGTCGTCAGCGTATGCGGTGCGTCGACGTGTGCCAGGCCGGCGATCGAGACATTCTTGAAGAGCATCGAGGTTAGCGCCAAGGCTCAGGCAAAAGGGGGCGCTATTCTATAACCCCCGGGCTTTCACCGCATCTTTACGAATTCAGCCTCGGCCGTATGGTGAAGCGTTCAGCGCGGCGGGCACTGGAACGCGGCGAAGCGCTGGCTGCCATCGGCGGGGGCCGCAGCGGCCTGGACGGCATTGGCGCCGGCGCTCGGGGCCTCGTTGCGGGCCAGGGTTTCCAGCTCTTCCTGCACCCGCAGCGGGTTGCGGTTGTAGAAGCCGACCTTGCTCTTCACGGTGACCACCACCTCGCCCTTGGCGATGCAGCCGGCCGGAACCGGCCCTGCCGGCAGCACGCGGGTTGCCTTGCCGGCCGGTTCGATCGGCACCCAGGTACAGGCGGTGACGGTGAGCAGCAGGGAGGAAAGCAGCAGAACGCGCATGGGCAGATCCTGGAAGGGTATGGGGGGATTCTGCCT
>NZ_JAOCGL010000210.1:0-2501 GCF_029842485.1 Stenotrophomonas sp. GD03777 | reverse complement strand
CGCTGGCCACGCCCTGGGTGGTGGCCGGCTGGCCACGCGCAGGCATGGCGTCGGCCGGCAGGCGCTTGACCAGGCGATCAATGTCGCTGTCGGCGGTGGCACGCGCAGCCGTTACCAGGCGCGTACTGGCCGCCGCGACAGCCGTTTCGGCGGCACGGCGCTCGCGGCGCGACGGCTTTTGGGCCAGCAGGTTGCTCTCGCCCGGTTGCAGCGCACGCACTTCCACGTTGCCGGTACCGCGCTGGGTGATGCCCAGCCGCACCGCGGCGGCATAACTGAGGTCGACCACGCGGCCATCATGGAACGGGCCACGGTCGTTGACGCGCACGATCACCGACTCGCCGTTGTCCAGGTTGGTGACGCGGGCGAAGCTGGGCAGCGGCAGCGTCTTGTGCGCGGCGGTGAACTGGTACATGTCGTAGACCTCGCGGTTGGAGGTCAGGCGGCCGTGGAACTTGGCGCCGTAGTACGAGGCCGTACCGCGCTCGACATAGTTGCGGGTGTCGTCGAGCACCTTGTACGACTTGCCCAGCACCACGTACGGCGACTTGTTGCCGATGGCCGAACGCTCTTCGGCGGTCACTTCCGGCTCGGGAATGCAGGCGACGTTGGGAATGTAGTCCGGGGTGCTGTCACGCACGCCTGGCTTGTACAGCCCCCCGGCGGTGTAGTTGCCGCGCGTGTTCGGGTCTTCCTTGGCCGCAGCATAGGGCGAGCCCTCCGGGCAATGCGCCGGGCGCGAGCCGCGACCCTGCACCACCGTGCCGCTGGGCTTGCCACCGTGGCCGGTCGTGGCCGGCTTCTTCGGCGCACTGCTGCAGGCAGCCAGCGCGAGGACGATCAAGCTCGGGACCAGCCATCTGATGTTCATGCCGGGGGCAGCTCCTGTCCGGCGATGGCCTGCGACAACTGGAACACGGCCATCGCGTACATCTTCGAGAGGTTGTAGCGGGTGATCGCGTAGTAATTCTGGAAGCCCAGCCAGTACTGCTTGCCGGTGCTGCCCTCAAGCGTGATCGGCGTTGCGGTGGCGCCCGGCTGCACCGCAGCGCTGGGCTGGTAGCCGCGCTGCGCCAGGTCGGCCAGCGACCAGGTCGGCATCCATTCGGTCGGGTTGAACTCCTCGCGACCCGGCGCCAGCGTGGCCGGTACGGCCACCTGGCCACCACGGACCCAGCCGCCCTTCTTCACGAAATAATTGGCGATGGACGAGAACACATCGTCGTAGCTGGTGAACAGGTCGCGACGGCCATCGCCATTACCGTCCACGGCGTAATCGAGATAGCTGGACGGCATGAACTGGCCCATGCCCATCGCACCGGCATAGCTGCCCTTGAGCGTGGTGATGTCCAGCTTTTCCTCACGGCCCAGCTCGAACAGCTTGGCCAGCTCATCGCGGAAGAACAGCTCGCGGCGCACTTCGCGTTCCAGCTTGGCCGGGTCGCCACTGCGCGGGTAGTAGAACGCCAGCGTGTACAGCGCATCGAGCACGCGGTGATTGCCGGCATTTTTCCCGTAACTGGTCTCCACGCCGATGATCGCCACGATCACTTCGGCCGGCACGCCGGTGCGCTGCTGCACGCGATCCAGTTCGGCACGATGCTGGGCCAGGAACGCGCGGCCGCCATCGATGCGTGCCTTGCTGATGAACATCGGCCGGTATTCGTTCCACGGTTTGACCCGTTCGGCCGGGCGCGACATGGCGGCGATGATCGGCTGGCGCACCTGCGCCTGATCCAGCACGCTGCTGATCTGCTCCGGCTTCAGCCCATAGCGCTTGGCCGTATCGGCAACAAAGCGGGCCCGTGCGACCTCGAACGGCACCGGAGTGAGATCGACCGGCGGCGCTGTAGCAGCGGCCGCTTCGGGAGCGGCTTCGGCCGGGCCGTGGGCCTTGGTGGCGGGCTGGCGCGGCGTACTGCTGGCCTGGGGCGAAGACGGTGGGGACTTCGGCTGGGTCGCGCAGGCGACCAGGCCGAGGGTGAGCATGCAGGCCAGAGTGCGTCGAATCATCGTCGCAGGTTAGCAGGTCATGGATGAATTAAAACCCCTAACACCATGAATCACAACGATTTGCCCGCGTTCAGCGGGAAATGTGAAGACGTCGTGATCGAGCTTCCCCATTCAGATAGAGGTGGCCGGTTGCGTCCCCATCCCCGCAGACGCAACCGGCGACCGGATCCGGTCGGTACCTGCGCGGCTGCCGCTCCCCAGTGGCAGTTCCCCGCGCTCCCTGTACCCGTTGGATCAGTACTGCTCCCGCCCGACGCCCCCTCGCGCTGCATCGATTGACGGCGCGCCGTGCCGAACGGGCCGCCATTGTGCAGGCCGATTACGACAAGTCCATTGATCAAGATCAACGCGGTGTAAAAATGTGAACCAGATAACGTTTTTCGCGGACTTTGGTCGGAGAGCGTGTTGCGTCGCATTGTTGTGAGAACGCTTCCACAACGGGCATTGCGCAGCGCCAGGAAGTCTCCGGCCAACGGCGCAGCCCCTCG
>NZ_JAOCGL010000021.1:0-45800 GCF_029842485.1 Stenotrophomonas sp. GD03777 | reverse complement strand
TGGTCGGCTGCTCTCGCTTTTGCCTTTGCCGCCCGGCCATTGGCCCAACTGCCGAGCATGGCTCGGCACTACAGATCCCCATCACCTGTTTGTCGTACCCGGCACTTGCAGTTATGCGCATTAGTAGTAATACTACTAACCATGGACCTGACCGACACCCAGCAGGCGATCCTGCAGTTGATTGCCGAGCGTATCGAGAGCGAAGGCGCACCGCCGTCGCAGACTGAAATCGCACGTGCGTTCGGCTTCAAGGGCGTGCGCGCGGCCCAGTACCACCTGGAAGCCCTGGAGCAGGCCGGTGCGATCCGTCGCATCCCGGGCCAGGCTCGCGGCATCCGCCTGGTGCAGGCACCGCCGGTCGAAAAGCTCGCCGAGCCGGGCCTTCCGGACAGCGTGCTGCGCTTGCCGGTGCTGGGCCGGGTCGCTGCCGGCCTGCCGATCGGTGCCGACATCGGCTCCGACGATTTCGTGGTGCTGGACCGGGTGTTCTTCTCGCCGGCGCCGGACTACCTGCTGAAAGTGCAGGGCGACTCAATGATCGACGAGGGCATCTTCGACGGCGACCTGATCGGCGTACACCGCACCCGCGACGCCCGTTCCGGGCAGATCGTGGTGGCCCGCATCGATGACGAGATCACCGTCAAGCTGCTGAAGATCGCCAAGGACCGCATCCGCCTGCTGCCGCGCAATCCCGATTACAAGCCGATCGAGGTGCTGCCGGACCAGGATTTTGCGATCGAAGGCCTCTATTGCGGCCTGCTTCGGCCCAATCGTTGACCCGCTCCATAGTGCATTACCCCGCGGTCTTTTGTGGCGATTCTCTGGTTCCACTGAGGTTGGTACGGATGTCCGATAATTCCTTTAAGAGCGCCGGGCAGAATCTCAGCCTGTGCGATACGTCCGACTTAAAGTGAACCCATGGCAAAGAAGACCCCCAAAGACAGCACCCCCAACGACATGACCTCTGCAAGGACCAATACGATGGACGAGAACAAGAAGCGGGCCTTGGCTGCTGCTCTGGGCCAGATCGAGAAGCAGTTCGGCAAGGGCTCGGTGATGCGCATGGGCGACCGTGTGGTCGAGCCCGTCGAAGCCATCCCGACCGGTTCGCTGATGCTCGACATCGCACTGGGCATTGGCGGTCTGCCGAAGGGCCGTGTCGTTGAGATCTACGGCCCGGAATCCTCGGGCAAGACCACCCTGACCCTGCAGGCCATCGCCGAATGCCAGAAGATGGGCGGTACCGCAGCTTTCATCGACGCCGAGCACGCGCTTGACCCGATCTACGCCGCGAAGCTGGGCGTGAACGTGGACGACCTGCTGCTGTCGCAGCCGGACACCGGTGAGCAGGCGCTGGAAATCGCCGACATGCTGGTCCGTTCGGGCTCGGTCGACATCCTGGTGGTCGACTCGGTCGCCGCGCTGACACCGAAGGCCGAAATCGAAGGCGAAATGGGTGACCAGCTGCCGGGTCTGCAGGCCCGCCTGATGAGCCAGGCGCTGCGTAAGCTGACCGGCAACATCAAGCGTTCCAACACCCTGGTGATCTTCATCAACCAGCTGCGCATGAAGATCGGCGTGATGATGCCGGGCCAGAGCCCGGAAACCACCACCGGTGGCAACGCGCTGAAGTTCTATGCCTCGGTCCGCCTGGACATCCGCCGTATCGGTGCGATCAAGAAGGGCGATGAGATCATCGGCAACCAGACCAAGATCAAGGTCGTCAAGAACAAGCTGGCGCCTCCGTTCAAGCAGGTGATCACCGAGATCCTGTACGGCGAAGGCATCAGCCGCGAGGGCGAGCTGATCGACATGGGCGTGGATGCCAAGCTGGTCGAGAAGGCCGGCGCCTGGTACAGCTACGGTGAAGAGCGCATTGGCCAGGGCAAGGACAATGCCCGCGGCTACCTGCGCGACAACCCGACCGTCGCCGCCAAGCTCGAGGCCGAGCTGCGTGAGAAATTCCAGCCGGCCGAAGCGGCCCGCGAGGAAGGCGACGACGAAGGCGACGACGAGTAAGGCTTGCTGTGGGGCAGGGCGGCGCCGTCAGTGACGTCGCCCTGTCCCGCAGGATCGAATCGCCCAGGGATGGGCAGGGCGCCAAGGACGGCGCCACCCTTGGAGCACCGATGTCCGACGCCGAAGACATTCCCACCGGCCGCAAGCGCCGGCAGCGTGAGCAGACTCCCGTCCAACGGGCGCTGGGCCTGCTGGTCCGCCGCGAGCACTCGCGCAAGGAACTCACCCGCAAGCTGACCGCCCGTGGCATCGAAGACGAAGCCGCGCAGGCCGCTGTCGCCAAGCTGACCGAAGCGGGCTGGCAGGACGACACCCGTTTTGCTGAGAACCTGGTGCGGATGCGCGCCAATACGGGTTATGGCCCGATCCATGTCCGCGCCGAGCTGGGCACCCATGGCCTGGACAGTGCCGCGATTGCCGCGGCGATGGACAGTTACGATGGCGACTGGCAGGAAAATGCCCGTGATCTGGTCCGCCGGCGCTTTGGCGAGGCCGGTCCGCAGGACCTGACGCAGCGGCGCAAGGCCGCCGATCTGCTGGCCCGACGGGGCTTCGACGGCGACAGCATCCGCCGTGCGACCCGCTACGACCCGGATGACTGAGACTGGCGGCGCCGGGCCTGATACCCTTTAGGTTTTCGGCGCTCCCTCGCGACCCTGGCCAACACGGCCGGTGGTCCGGGTCCGCCGGCCCGCAGACTGCCAGCCCCCAATGAACGCATCCGCCAAATTCACGACATCCCAGATCCGCAGCGACTTCCTTGAATTCTTCAAGGGCAAAGGCCACACCATCGTGCCCTCGGCGCCGCTGGTGCCGGGCAATGATCCGACCCTGCTGTTCACCAACTCCGGCATGGTGCAGTTCAAGGACGTGTTCCTTGGCGCGGAGAAGCGTAGCTACGTGCGCGCGGCCGACGTGCAGCGCTGCCTGCGCGCGGGCGGCAAGCACAACGATCTCGACCAGGTCGGCTACACCGCACGCCACCACACCTTCTTCGAAATGCTGGGCAACTGGTCGTTCGGCGACTACTTCAAGAAGGACGCGATCGCCTGGGCCTGGGAGCTGCTGACCCAGGTCTGGAAGCTGCCGGCTGAACGCCTGTTGGTCACCGTCTACCAGACCGATGACGAAGCCTACGAGCTGTGGCGCGACATGGTCGGCGTACCGGAAGAGCGCATCGTGCGCATCGGCGACAACAAGGGCGCACCGTTTGCCTCGGACAACTTCTGGCAGATGGCCGACACCGGCCCGTGCGGCCCGTGCACCGAGATCTTCTACGACCACGGTGACCATATCGCCGGTGGCCCCCCGGGTTCCCCGGATGAAGACGGCGACCGCTTCATCGAAATCTGGAACCTGGTGTTCATGCAGTTCGACCGCCAGCCCGACGGCACCCTGGTGCCACTGCCGGCGCCATGCGTGGATACCGGCATGGGCCTGGAGCGCCTGGCGGCGATCCTGCAGCACGTGCACACCAACTATGAGATCGACCTGTTCCAGGCGCTGATCCGCAAGGCCTCCGAGCTGACCGGCACCGCCGACCTGGAGAACAAGTCGCTGCGCGTGATTGCCGACCACATCCGCGCCTGCTCGTTCCTGATCGTCGACGGCGTGCTGCCGTCCAACGAAGGCCGGGGTTACGTGCTGCGCCGTATCATCCGCCGCGCCCTGCGCCACGGCTGGATGCTGGGCGTGCGCCAGCCGTTCTTCAGCAAGCTCGTGCCGACGCTGGTCGAGCAGATGGGCGAGGCCTATCCGGAACTGCCGGCTGCGGTGGACACTGTCACCCGTGCGCTGCAGGCCGAGGAAGAGCGTTTCGCCGAAACCCTCGATGCCGGCATGAAGATCTTCGAAGACGTGGCCGGCAAGGCCAGCAATGGCGTGATCCCGGGCGTTGACGCCTTCCGCCTGTATGACACCTATGGCTTCCCGCTCGACCTGACCCAGGACATTGCCCGCGAGCGCGACCTGACCGTCGACATCGCCGGCTTCGATGCCGCGATGGAGCAGCAGCGCGAGACCGCGCGCGCCGCCGGCAAGTTCGGTGGCGGCGTGACCCTGCCAGCCGAGCTGGTGGCGACCCTCAGCCCGACCCAGTTCCTGGGCTATGACCGCCTGCAGGCCGACGGCCTGAGCGTGCTGGCCCTGCTCAAGGACGGTCGTCCGGTGCAGTCGGCCGATGCGGGTGACGCAGTCATCGTCATCACCAACCAGACCCCGTTCTACGCCGAGTCCGGCGGCCAGGTCGGCGACACCGGCGTGCTGACCGGCAACGGCGTGCGCCTGGTGGTGGAAGACACCCAGAAGTTCGCCGGCCAGTTCCATGGCCATGTCGGCACCCTGTCCGAAGGCGGCCTGAAGGTCGGCGACGTGCTGTCCGGCCAGGTCGATGGCGAGCGCCGTGGCGCCACCATCCTCAACCACTCGGCCACCCACCTGCTGCACGCCGCGCTGCGCGAAGTGCTGGGCACCCACGTGCAGCAGAAGGGCTCGCTGGTCGCGCCGGACCGCCTGCGCTTCGACTTCTCGCACTTCCAGCCGATCAGTGCCGACGAACTGGCGGTGATCGAGCGCAAGGTCAACCAGCAGGTGCGCGCCAACAACGCCGCCGAAGTGCACACCATGGGCATGCAGGAAGCGCTGGACTTCGGCGCGATGGCTTTGTTCGGGGAGAAGTACGGCGAGCACGTGCGCGTGCTGAAGATGGGTGACTATTCCACTGAGCTGTGCGGTGGTACCCACGTCAACCGTACCGGCGACATCGGCCTGTTCAAGATCACCTCCGAGGGTGGCGTCTCCGCAGGCGTGCGCCGCATCGAGGCCGTCACCGGCCAGGGTGCGCTGGATTACGTGGACGCCGAAGAGGCCCGCCTGGCCGAGGCCGCTGAACTGCTCGGTGGCAGCGCTGCCGACGTGGTCGAGAAGATCCGTGCCCTCGGCCAGCGCCAGAAGCAGCTGGAGCGCGAACTGGAAGGCGTGAAGGCCAAGGTTGCTGCGGGTGCCACGGCCGACCTGTCCGGCCAGGCCGTCGAGGTTGCTGGCGTGAAGGTGCTGGCCGCCCGCCTGGAGGGCTTCGACGCCAAGGCCTTGCGTGACGCCATGGACCGCCTCAAGCAGCAGCTGGGCGACGCGGTGATCGTGCTGGCCGGCGCCCAGGACGGCAAGGCCGCCCTGGTCGCAGGCGTGAACGGCAGCGCAATGGGCAAGGTCAAGGCCGGGGAACTGTTGTCCCATATCGCCGGTCAGATCGGGGGCAAGGGCGGCGGACGCCCGGACCTCGCCCAGGGTGGTGGCGAGGACGGGCCCGCCCTTGCCACTGCGCTGGCTGCAGTCGTCGAATGGGTCAGCCCCCGCCTGTGATGAACCTGGCCGTCCCCCTCCTTGTAGGAGCGGGACGGCTGACGGTACCATTGCGAATCTTTTCCCTTTGTCGTGGTAGCGCTTCTTGACGGAGCGTCAAGCCGGTGGGGGATACCCTTCCACACGGTTCCATGGAGACTTACAAAAATGTTGATCCTGACTCGCCGCGTCGGCGAAACCCTGATGATCGGAGACTCGGTGAGCGTCACCGTGCTTGGCGTCAAGGGTAACCAGGTGCGTATCGGCATCACCGCGCCGAAGGACGTCGCTGTGCATCGCGAAGAGATCTATCAGCGCATCCAGCGTGGTGATGAAGCCGGTGGCACCGGTAGCGAAAATTCTGCCGAATAACGCTTTACCTTCGCACTCGATTAACGTTATGATTCACGCCCCGCTGAGGTGCAACGCACCAGACGCGGAGAAAACCCCGGAGTGATGCCCGAGTGGCCGAAGGGGCTCCCCTGCTAAGGGAGTATAGGGTCAAAAGCTCTATCGAGGGTTCGAATCCCTCTCACTCCGCCAGATACAAAGAAGCGCCTGCAGATCATCGATCTGCAGGCGTTTTTCTTTGCACGGATGCAGGGTCCCGGCGTGCCATCCAGTGATCATTGAGCGCTGGATGGTGGCCGAATCAGGCTCTCCTCAGAGCTTTAGCGTCACACCCACCTGGAAGCCCCGCCCCGGCAGTGGCGCGATGTATTTCAGTGGCGAGTTGTGTGGACGCGCTTCCTCATTGAGCAGGTTGCTGCCGTTGACGAACACTTCCATGCCGGCGATGTAGCTGCTGCGCACCGGCAGTTCGCGGCTGACCTGCAGGTCAACCAGGTTGAACGCATCCAGCGGGATCTCCTCGCTGACGTTGCGGCCGAGGTACTCCTGCGTGTCGTAGTAGGTGCTCGACAGCTGCGCCTTCCAGCCTTCGCGCTGCCATTGCAGGTTGGCGCCGTAGCGGTTGGTCGGCATGTTCGGCAGGTACTCGCCATCGTTGTGGGCGCGCAGCGGATCGGGGTGGTCGGCCTTGTTCTTCACCAGATCGGCGAAGGCAGAGATGTTCAACGTGCCATAGCGGCCCAGGTCAAGTGCCTGCGATGCGTCGATCTCGAAACCCTTCACCGTGGTGTCGGTCTGCTTCCAGTACTTGAGCGGCAGACGGTTGGCGGTCTGCAGGCCGGAATGGCCGAGGTAGAGATAGTTCTCGTACTTCATCCGGTAAGCAGTGGCCGACAGTTCGAAGCCGCCGATGTGGAACAGGCCGGTCAGCTCCAGGTTCTTCGCGCGCTCCGGCTTGAGGTTCTGGTTGCCTTCTTCCTGGGTCATCACCGAATAGTGTGCGTTGCTGGCATACAGCTCGTTGATCTCCGGTGCGCGCTGCGAGGATGCGTAGCGCACCTTGGCGGCGAACAGAGGACCGAGCTCGACACGGGAGCCCACGCTGTAGCTGTTGAGCCGGTAGGAACGGTCCTGCAGCTTGGTATTGGCGGCGTTGCGTGCGGTCCTGAAGCGGCTGGGCTGCAGCTCGTGGTCGATGCGCTCGTGGCGCACACCTGCATCGAAGGTGGCCCAGCCGACGTCCAGTGCCTCTTTCAGGAACACCGCGTTGCTGCGGGTGTCGACGTCGGGCAGGTAGCGCAGTGAACCGCTGCCGGTGACCTGGCGCGACTGGTGGCTGAAGCCGAGCAGGCCGCTGAGCGGACCGACGCGCTGATGGCTCAGAAGCAGCTCGGCCTGGGAGCTTTCGAAGTCGTAGTCATTGGCCTTGGATGCACCGAGGCGCTCGCCCGACGTGTTGTCCAGCCTGGAAACTCGCAGCTCCGCGCGCTCGAACCACGGCAGCGGATCGCGCAGCAGGGCTTCCAGCGCGTAGCGTTCCTGCTTGATCACCACGCCCACCGGCAGGCCATCGGCATCGTTGGAACCGAACGACAGATTCTGCATCGAGAAGCCCGGCACGCCGTACTCGCTGTCTTTGGCATCGATGCTGACACCCGCGTAGCCACGGTCGAAAAAAAGCGTCGACCCGAAGGCCACCTGCGAGTTGCGTGCGTAGCTGTTGCCCAGCCGGTGATGGTAGTCGGGCGTGACATCGTTGTTGATCTGCTTCTGCACGTACGACGGCGTGCCGGGCACGTAGGCCGGGTTGGCCGGATTGATGTAGGTGCGGCGCTGCCAGACCGAGGTCGGATGGTTGGTGTAGAACGAGAAGTCGCCATCGGCCCAGTCCGGATTTTCGCTCATGAACTGGTCGATGTAGGGCTGCGAGGCCTTGTTGTAGATCTGCTGGACGCGCGCCTCTTTCTGGCAGCTGTCGGCCAGCGCCGAGTTGACGCCGCCGGTCGGCGGGAACAGGCGGGTGTTGCAGACGGCGGCCTTGCTGTTGCCCGGGATGTCGTAGTGCGAGATGCGCTGACGCGAGACCTGCAGGTTGGTCGAGAGGTTGCGCTGGTTGTTGAAGTTCATGCGGAAGCCCTGCGCGTCGGCGGCATTGAAGCCCTTGCGCAGGATCAGTTCCATCGACTGCTCCTTGTCTCCCATGCGGCGCGGGATCAGGCCCGAATCGATCTCCACGCTGCCGCCGATCGCATTGCCGCCATAGCGCACGGCGTCCGAGGACTTGTTGACGGTGACGCTGCGCACGAACAGTGGATCGAACGGAATGTTGATGTCGCCGCTGATCGCGTTCATGCCGAGGATGGACTGGCCATCCTGCAGGATCTGCACGCGGTTGCCGCTGAGGCTGCGGATGACCGGGGCGCCCGCGTTCGGCCCGAAGGCGCTGTTCTGCACGCCGGAGACATGTTCGAGCACGCTTCCGAGGGTACGGTTCTGCGCCTGTGGATTATCGACGGTGACCCGGCTGTCGATGCGCGAGAGCGGGGAGGCCTGTACCTGGAGGGTGGGAAGGGTAGGCGCGTCCGCAGCGTGGGCGGTGTGGACGGCGAACAGGATGGCGGCAGCAAGCAGGTGGCAACGCATGGCAGGACTCGTGACATAGAAGTGAAATGTTATAACGTAACTATTTGTATCGACAAGGACGTGATGAGGCCTTGCCGCCAGACCTGAATCGCGGGAGGCGCGAACGAGGTTGCCGCGCGTTCAGCGCCCTGCCTTGTGCGGGGCCCCGATGCTGTGCACGATCCGAAGCGCTGCGCCCCACAACGCGTCACGCAGCACCTTCTTCACTGGAACGGAGCAACGTATGAAGCTGTTGTCCGCTGTGTTGTTGTGTGCGTGTTCGCTGCCGGCCGGGTCGGCGCTGGCCGTGGAAGCGTCCCCGTCGCCGCTGCTGGGGCGCTGGTCGCTGGACACCGCGACCTCGGCACTACCCGAGGCGCAGCGTCCGAAGCAGGTGGTGCTGGAGTTCAAGGACGCCGGCGGTGGCCGCTGGAGCTCACACGTGGATATCGTCCTGCACGACGGCAAGACCATGAAGTCCGACGGCACGTTGGCGCTGGATGGCACGCCGGGTGCCTTGTCCGGCACCTACGGCGCGGACAAGGCAAACCTGAAACTGCCGGCCCCGAATACGCTGGTGATGCAGTTGGTGGATCACGGGACGCCCGCCTCCACCCGCATCTACACCGTGGCGGATGACCGGGCGACGATGACCGAGACCAAGGCGTTCTACGGCCACGACGGCACGCCGATCCTGCAGACCAATCTGTTCAAGCGCATGCCGTAGCGATGCTGCGTTCACCAGGCTCGCACAACGGGCGTGGTGAACGCAGCCGCCTTACACCGCGGCCGGATCGTGCTTGCCAGTGTCGATGCCGTACTTGTCGACGGTGTCCTGCATCCAGCACGCTGCACCATCACCATCGCGTTCCAGCGGATCATCGCGTTCAGGCGGCGCTCGATGGCCAGGTCACCGGGATGGGGCGGCTGGCGTTCGGGCGGGATGGTATTGACGTAGGCCGTCCATGCGCGGGTATGCAGGTCGCCGTGCTGTTGCGCGTCCAGATCGCTCAGCTGGTCGATCAGGTAGTGCGCGCGTGGGCGGCCACCGGCCTGCATCACCGCCTCCAGCGATTCACACCACTCCCGCGTTTCCAGCGGGTCGGTATCGAAGGGGATCGGGGCTTGGTTCATGACTGTCTCCAGAGCGCGCTGTTTGGACGTCTGCCTGAGCGACAACACCATCAGGGCGCACAGCACTGGAGCGAGGTCGCAACGGCAATGCCGTGACGCGAAGGGCGACCGTGGCGGCCACCGAGAAGACAAGCGTAGGCCTGGCCCCCGCGGCTTCGATAGGGGGCCCGGCTTGGGTCTCTGGCAAGCAAGGGTTGGTGCCGGGCGCCGCATCATGCGCGGATGCACTGCGTACCGCCGCTGATCAGGCCGGGTACAGTCCAGGCAGGAACATCGGGATGACCGCCACGCCGACGCACAGCAGGCACCAGGCGACGATGGGCAGCCAGCGCGCCAGACGCTGGGCCGGTTCTGGTACGCGACCGCCGCCGATCCACAGCAGCAGCGTGAGCACGCCCAGTGCATAGGCGAGGGCGACGATCACCGGATGCACATGGATGACCCGGCTGGGCGGCCACATCCGCTGCTGGTAGGCGGTGGTGTGGGCGACCAGCAGCAGGAACAGCAGGCTGCTGAAGGTGTGGATGGCGGTGCGTGCGTTCATTGCTGGGCACTCCTTGTGCCGGCTGCCAGGACATTGCAGGGGCGGCATTCTAGCGGCTGCCTGCCGGTCGTTGAAACGCCACTGTCATCGATGGCGGTCACCCTGCTGGGCTTTCCAGCCTCGGGGTGGTTGGCCGGCCGTGAACAGCGTGAGGATCTGGGAGAAGAGCTACGAACTGCGGCGCCGGCTGCTGCGTGGCTTCTTCCTGCGTCGCGGTTCAGCCAGCGAAGATGCCGAAGACCTGGCGCAGGAGGTCTATCTGCGGCTGCTGCGCAGCACCGGCGAGGATGCCGACGCGGTCCAGAACCCGGAAGCCTACCTGTTCACCGTGGCGGCCAACCTGGCGCGCGAGCACGCCCGCGTGCGGTCGTCGCTGCCGCCGCTGGAAGACATCGATCTGCTGGCCGAAGTGCTGAAAAGCGAAGAAGACATCGAGCGCGAATTCGAGCGTGCGCAGCGCTGGAACGATATCCGCAGCACCATCGCGCGGTTGCCGGCGACCACGCGCCGGGTGATGGAGCTGCACTACCGCGACGGGCTGGACTGCCCGGGAATCAGCCAGCAGCTGCAGGTGTCGGTGCACATGGTGCGCAAGCATATCGGCAAGGGGCTTGACGCCTGCAGGAAGGCGCTGGGCGCCAGGGAGCTCACATGAATCGGTATCCATCACGCAGGCCTGACGACGAGGTCGCACGTGAGGCGGCGCACTGGTTCCTGTGCAATCGCGAGGGGGTGCTGGACAAGGCCGGGCGTGTCGCGTTCCTGGACTGGATGAAGCGCTCGCCCGAGCATGTTCGCGCCTACATGCGCGCGCTCGCGTTGCACCGGCAGGTGGGCGAGGCGCTGCAATCGCCGTTGGCTGATGAGGCGCTGGTGCCACCGCGGCAGGTCGCCGCCAAGGTGGTGCCGCTGTTCGGTCGTGCGCACGCGCCGCCCCGCGCCGTGCTGCGTCGCGGTCGCGTGCGCTGGTGGATGGTCTCTGCCGCGGCCTGTGTTGCCCTGATCGGCGTGGGCCTGGTTTCGCAGGTGATGCCCACCCAGCAGCTCTACAGTGCCGGGCATGGTGAACTCCGCGACCTGGTGCTGCCCGACCAGACCCAGGTGCGGCTCAACGCGGACAGCCGACTGCGGGTACGCATGGGCTGGTTCAGCCGAAAGGTGGAGCTGCTGCAGGGGGAGGCCACGTTCGACATCGCCCGCGACCGTCGTCCGTTCGAGGTGGAAGTGAACGGCCTGGAGATCCGGGATATCGGCACGGTGTTCGATGTATCGCGACGGCTGCAGAGCACCCGCATCGGCGTGGTCTCCGGCGAGGTCGAGGTCTGGAGCCAGGGCGCGGGTGCACGCCGCCTGGCCCAGCTGGAGCAGGGCCGGGTGGTGCAGGTCGATGCGCGAAGCCATGCCGTCGAGTCAGTGGACATGCCGCTGTCGATGCTGCTGGATTGGCAGCAGCGCAAAGTGTCCTTCCTCGATGAGCGGCTGGACGAGGTAGCAGCTGCCTTCAACCGGCACAACCTGGTGCAGGTGCGCGTGCTGGACGAAGGCGC
This sequence comes from Stenotrophomonas sp. GD03777, assembly GCF_029842485.1. Classification (NCBI taxonomy): domain Bacteria; kingdom Pseudomonadati; phylum Pseudomonadota; class Gammaproteobacteria; order Lysobacterales; family Lysobacteraceae; genus Stenotrophomonas; species Stenotrophomonas sp. GD03777. Next base: position 34,244 of record NZ_JAOCGL010000021.1, on the reverse strand, counting down.
GGCATCGGCACGGTTGTCCGGCAGCCTCGATGCGCATCGCATCGGTGCGCTGCAGGCCTTCCTCGAACGCGACCCACGCTTCGTGGTGAGGCGCGAAGGCGACACAGTGCGGGTCGGCAGTCGCTGAGGCCCGCGCGGTGGTGGGCTGTCAGAAAAAATTCATCGAATCCGCGTTCTCCACTTCGGTGGATGCGGGCTCTTACTTGGAAGAAGCCGCTGCCGAGCCACGCAGCGGCGCCTGCTGCCTTCTCTCTTCCAAGGACCCGTGATGCGCAACACGCTCTACCTGTCGATCATCCTCGCCCTGTCTCCCTGCAGCGTGCCAATGGCGGCCGCGGCCGCTGCCGATGGCCTTGAAGCCCGCGTGTCGGCGCCGATCGCGGCGCAACCGCTGGCCCGTGCACTTGAGCAGTTGTCGCGCAGTTCCGGCGTGCAGTTCCTGTACTCGGGTAGCGGTGAAGCGCACATGGCCGGGGCTGTGCCACGTGGCGCCACCGTCAAGCAGGCGTTGGACGCACTGCTGGCGGGTACCGGCCTGGGCTACACCGTGGTGGATGGCAATGTCATCGCCATCGATCCGGCACCCGCACGCAACGCGCCGAAGCCAGCCGCGCCGATGCCGCGCGAGGCCGGAGCGGTGGTGGCGCCGACCCTGGACACGGTGAAGGTGATTGCCGCGCACGAGGTGATCGACCAGAAGAAGTCGTCGCCGGTGATCAAGGATTCGGTGGTCTACGACGAGATGGACAGCTACGGCGACGAGACCCTGGCCGAGAGCCTGATGGCCGCTCCAGGCCTGAGTGCGGTGGAGGATGCTGGTGAGCCACGTTACGTGACGGTACGCGGCGTGCAGGCCAACCTCAACTACACCACCATCGATGGCATCGCGATTGCCAGCGTGGGTGGCAGTGGCTCCGGGGAGCGCATGAACAACCTGCAGCTGATTCCCAGCGACATCGGCACCCGTACCGACATCTACAAGAGCTTCAGCGCGGAGCAGGCACCGGATGCGATCGGCGGTGTGATCGACATCATCAGCCGCAGTGCCTTCGACCGGTCGGGCAGGTACGTGTTTGCCGACGTGGCAGGCATCTATTCCACAGCCGAGACCAACGTCGAGCGCAGCGCTGGCGGCAACCACGAGACCCTGGGCCATTTCGGCAAGAGCGCCAAGATGGTGTTCTCCAACCAGTTCGGCGCCGACCAGGAGTTCGGCATCGTTGCGGTGGCACGCTATGAGCAGCGTTCACGCAACAGCGTCAAGCGCTGGGTGGAGTCGAACTACTACTACAACGACGCTGGAAAATACCTCACCGACGGCACCACGGGTCCGGACGAGGCCAAGGGCTGGAACGGCCTGCGTGCGCCTGGCAACTTCAGCACCGGCACCTATACCAACTTCATCACCAACTTCGGTGGCTCCGCCAAGCTTGAGTGGAAGCCCTCGGATGATCCGTTCTACGCATCGCTGTTGCTGTACTCGTACCGGTTCTACGAGAACTCGACGATGAACAAGACGGATCTGTATGGAAACGCCAAGTTTCCGATCCGCAACCAGACCGAGGACAGCGGCACCACGCAGATCAACAGCATCTACATCAAGAACCGCCACGACCGCTGGGACCGCAGCAACCGTGGCGCCATCGCCAGCTTCAACTGGGACGTCGGCGACCGTTCGCGCCTGACCCTGCGTGGTGGCCACACCGAAGAGACCTTCCACAACAACCAGGTCTACTGGGGTGTGCGCGCCTATCCAAGCAATCTGTTCGTCGACTACGAGAATGACAGTCACGGGTTCCCAAACGCGGTAGCGGTTTCTGATTCCAGCCTGTTGACCAGCTCCGCGTTCAAACTCAATCCGGCGCAGGCCTATGTCTCCCCGCGCGATGCCAAGGAGAGCATCGACAACCTGCGCGCGGACTTCAGCTACAACATCGACGCCGATGCGCGTGGCTTCGGCCTGGCCACCGGTGCCGAGTACCGCCACCTGAAGATCTGGCAGGACATCGACTTCGACTACTTCAGGAGCAGTGCCACGCTCAACGATTACCTGTATCCGGGTTCGACGCTGCTGGGCAGCGTGCCGGGCTTCCCGCTGATCGACAACCGCAAGTGGAACGAGGAACTGCTGCCGAAGCTGGGCAACAACAATGCGGCGTATCCGAATGCCAACTTCACCAGCGACTACAAGTACGTGGAGGACATCACCAATGCCTATGTGTCCGCTCACTACGCCTGGGACCGGCTGCTGCTGATCGGCGGCCTGCGTTACGACCACACCCGCTTCGATGCCTACAGCCCGTTCAGCGATGATGGCGGCAGTACGTATACCTCCGCCTTCCGCAACACGAGCGGTGGCTACAACAACCTGCTGCCTTCGTTGAATGCGACGTTCAAGCTGAGCGAGGACCAGCGCCTGCGCTTCTCCGCCAGCCGTACGCTGGGCCGGCCGACGCCGAGCAACATCGCCCAGGCCACCAGCACCAGCTGTGGCGATGACGAGGAGGGCAGGGGCTTCTGCACCATCAAGCAGGGCAATGCCAACCTGCAGCCGCGCCGTTCCACCAACATCGACCTGGCGTGGGACCTGTATTTCAACGGCAACAATGGCCTGGTCTCGGTGGCGCTGTTCGACAAGGTGATCAAGGACGATATCTACACCCTGACCACGTTCGAGAACGTGGGGGACACCCGCTACCGGGTCACCCAGCCGATGAACACCGACGAGTCGAAGCTGCGTGGCGTTGAGTTCGCGGTGGCCAATCGCAATCTGCAGTGGGGCCGCCAGCGCTTCGACATGTACTTCAATGCAACCCGGCTGGAAGGCCAGACCAACTACCGCATCAGCGACGGCACCGAGCGTCGCCTGGATCGCCTGCTGTACCAGCCGGACTGGTCGCTCAATGGTTCGGTGATCTGGCGCATGCCATGGAGGAGCGCCCAGCTGCGCCTGTCCGGAACCTACCGCAGCCGGATGCTGGTCGACTTCGGTGACACCGAATGGCTGGATTCGTACTACGACCCATACCTGACGTTCAACATGGCTTTCAGCCACAAGGTCGGCAAGCACGTGACGCTGAAGTACGAGGCCAAGAACCTGTTCAACACCCAGCCAACCTACAGCACCGGTCCGAACGGGCGTTTCCGAACCGAGATCGACGACTACGGCCGCTTCTTCTACTTCCACATCATCTACAACTGAGGGCACAGCCGTGGATACGATCAATCGCAGGCGATTCCTGGCGCTGGCCGGCCTGTCCGCTGCCGGTGCCTGGATGGGCACGGCACATGCGCTGGCCGCGCGGGCCGATGCCACCGCGCTGAACCCGCGCAACCTGCTGGCCAAGCCGCGCTTTGCCAGCACACCTTTCACCCTGGGCGTGGCCTCGGGGGATCCCTCGGCCGATGGCATGGTGCTGTGGACGCGCCTGGCGACCGAGCCGCTGGTGTTCGGCAGTGGCATGCCGGCCCGGCCGATGCTGGTCGATTGGCAGCTGGCAGCGGACGAAGGCATGCGCAAGGTAGTGCGCCAGGGTTCGGCGATGGCGCATCCCGAACTCGGTCACGCCGTGCATGTGGAGCTGGACGGGTTGGCGCCCGGAAGGCCCTACTGGTACCGCTTCACCGTGGGTGGCCATGCCAGTGCGGTCGGTTGCACCCGCACGCTGCCGGCAGCCACGGCAGCGGTGGATCGCGTGCGCTTTGCGGTGGCAGGTTGCCAGCACTACGAAGAAGGCCACTACACCGCGTGGCGGCGCATCGCCGAGGAACCGCTCGACTTCGTCTTCCACTACGGCGATTACATCTACGAAGGCGAAAGCCAGCCGGGCCTGCGGAAGATGAACGGCCAGCCGTTCACCAACCTGCGCAACCACGTCGGCCCGCAGATCTATACGCTGGATGATTACCGCCGCCGCTACGCCCAGTACAAGAGCGATGCCGACCTGCAGGCCGCTCATGCATCGGCTCCCTGGTTTGTCACCTTTGACGACCATGAAGTGGACAACAACTGGGCCGGCGCCGAAGACCAGGACGATACGCCCAGCGAAGTGTTCCTGCTGCGGCGCGCGCAGGCGTTCCAGGCCTACTACGAGAACATGCCGCTGCGCCGTTCGGCGTTCCCGCGCGACGGCCACATGCAGATGTACCGGCGCGCACGCTACGGCACGCTGATGGACCTGCACCTGCTCGACACCCGCCAGTACCGCAGCAAGCAGGTGAACATGACGCTGCGCGAGGAGGTGGAATCGCCGGAGCGCAGCATTGTGGGGGCGAAGCAGGAACGCTGGCTGTTCGACGGCCTGTCCGATGCTGCACCGCGCTGGCATACCATCGCCCACCAGGTGGCGCTGGGCAATTACATGCGCGAGAAGGACGGGGTAGTGCAGTCGTCCGATGACCAGTGGTCGGGCTACCTGGACAGCCGCCGGCGCTTGCTTGAGCACATCCAGAAGGTGGGCTTCGGCAACGTGGTGACCGCCTGCGGCGACGCGCATCGCCACTATGCCAGCGATCTGGTGCAGGACCACCGTGACTCGGGCGTGATCTCCAGCGAGTTCCTCGCCACGTCGATCACCTCTGGCGCCGATGGTCAGGGTGTGGATGCGTATGCCAGGAACCAATTAGCGCACAGCCCCTATCTGAGGGCGACCACCGACAAGCGTGGCTACGTGCTGTGTGATGTCACCCGCGATGCGTGGATCGGCGACATGAAGACGCTGGACTCCGTGATGCAGCCGAATGGCGTGCTGCAGAGCTGGAAACGCTATGCGGTGGAGCACGGCCGGCCGGGGCTGCAGGAGGCCTGAATCTGCCGATCTGCCGCGTAGAGCCGAGCCCATGCTCGGCTGCTTTGTCGGGGCAATGCGACCAGGGCGAGAAGCAGCCGAGCGTGGGCTCGGCTCTACAGAGGGCTCCTCAATCGTGCTCGAACCGCAAGGGCTCGCTGCCCATTGCCGGGTCACTGGTGCCGGGGCGCCCATCCTCGGCGCGGCCGGCCAGTCGCAGTGCACTGTCGCCCGTACCGATGCGCAGGTCGTACCACCCTGCGGTGGGCGCCGCGTCCCATGCCACCGTGGCCTCAGCATGCGCCGGCAGCGCCAGCGCCTGCTCAGGCATGTGCCCGGCATAGGCACCGGCCTGCACCCGCACATTCTGCGCGCTGTTGTGCAGATTGCGCAGGTGCAGCCGCAGCTGGCCGTCCGCGCGCTCGATTGAAGCCTGCACGGCAGGAGCCTTGAACGCACCTTGGAAGTGGCGGTGGAAACCGTTCGGACCAAGCAGCCAAAGGTCATAGCGGCCCTGGGCGTCCAACGGCCAGCGCTCGCGCAGCGGCGTACCTGGAAGCAGCGTGTAGCGGCGTGGTACCGCATCCAGCCGCAGCCGATCGTAGACATGCAGCACGGCCGCCGCGCCTTCGCAGGACAGCGTCAGATCCACACCCAAGGCATCGACTGCGGCAATCGATGCCTGCGGACGATAGGGCAGGGCGCGCGCCGGGCGTACACCGCTTTCCTGTTTCGCTGGTTTCAGCCCCTCTGGCAGCGTGGGCACGGTGCGTCCCGGCAAGGCAGCGGCGCGTGCGGCAACCGCACTTACGTCGGGCAGGCCGCGGACGAACGGGCGGGTATCACGCTGGGCAAAGTCGAACGCAGTGCTGAGGTCGCCGCAGACCGCGCGGCGCCACGGCGAGATGTCCGGTGCGGCCACGCCAAAGCGGCGCTCGATCAGCCGTATGACCGAGGTGTGGTCGTACACCTGCGAATCGACCCAGCCACCGCGACTCCACGGCGAGATCACGTACAGGGGCACGCGCGGTCCCAGACCGTACGGGCGCCCGCGCAGTTCGGCGAGATCGTACTTTTCGTCACCCGGTGCCGGGTGCCGGTGGTACTCGCCTTCGGTGCTGACCGAGGACACACCCGCCCAGCCACCGTCCACCGGCGAAGGCGGGGCAGGGGGCGGCATGTGGTCGAAGAAGCCATCGTTCTCGTCGAACATCAGCAGCAGGGCGGTACGGCTCCACACTTCCGGATCGGCGGTCAGCGCATCCAGCACGCGTGCGGTATAGGCCGCGCCCTGTGCCGGGCTGGACGGGCCGGGATGTTCGCTGCCGGCCGCGTCGGCGATGATGAAGCTGACCTGCGGCAGGCGCCCGTTAATGACGTCCTGGCGCAGCTGCGCCAGGCCCCGCGTGCTGACCCCGCGCGCGCGCAGCTGCGGGTCATGCCCCGGTGCCGCGCGGTGGGCCTGGCGGAAGGCCTCGAAGCCCGCCAGCGGGTTGTCGGTGAAGTTGTCGGCCATGTCCTGGTAGATCTGCCAGGACACGCCGGCCCTCTGCAGGCGCTCGACATAGCTGGTCCAGCGGTACGACGCCGGGTACCCGCCCTGTTCGGGAAAGTTGTCGTGCGAATTGGCGATCACCGGGCCGCCGGCACGCGCATGCCCATCGTTGTGGCCGGTCCACAGGAACACCCGGTTCGGGTTGGTGCCGGCCTGCATTGCGCAGTGGTAGGCATCGCAGATCGTGAAGGCATCGGCCAGGGCGAACTGGAACGGCAGGTCGCTGCGCTGGAAGTAGCCCATCGAGTGGTTCTGCTTGGCCTTCGGCCATTGCCCCATGCGCCCGTGGTCCCACGCCCGATGGGCATCGGGCCAGGTATGCGGCGTGCCTTCCACCCGCATGTAGCCGAAGTGCGCGGCGGTATCCAGCGGGAACGGCGCGATCGCGCGCTCGCCGCTGGCATCGGGCTGCAGCCACAGGCTGCGGACGCGGCCACCTGCTTGCAGCGCGGCGGCCGGGGCGACGAACCGATCACCGAAGCCACGTACGCCCGGCAGCGTGCCGAAGTAGTGGTCGAACGAACGGTTCTCCTGCATGAACACCACGATGTGCTGCAGGTCTTCCAGGCTGCGCGTCTGCGCGGCGGGGGCGATCGCGGCGGCCCGGGCGATGCTGGGCAGCAGTGGAGAGAGGCCGGCGGCAACGCCGGCCTGCAACAACCGGCGTCGGCCGATATCGGTCACGGGCTCACTCACAGGTCCACGCGGAAAGAGATGCCGACGGTGCGCGGAGCGCCGATGAAGGCGTTGTCGCGCCCGTCCACCCCTGCAAGATACCGCTTATTGGTGAGGTTGCTCACCACCAGGTTGGCGCCCATGCCCTTCAGGCGCGGCGACAGGCCCTGCAGGTCGAAGCCGATGTTGGCGTTGAGCACGGTCGCCGACGGCAGCTTGTTGACGTTGGCGGCGTCGAGATAGCGCGTGCCCAGGTAACGGCCGGACAGGCCGAAGTTCCAGTTCTCACCCTGCCAGTCCGCCGACAGGACGAGGGTCTGTTCGGGCTGGCCGATCACCTTGGCGCCATCGACGATGCCCAGCTGGGTATCGCGCGCGGCATCGCCGCTGCCGAGGTACCTGGAGCGGTTGTAGGTATAGGCGGCGTTGAGGCGCCAGCCGTTGTCCCAGCCGTAGCCGAACGCGGCTTCCAGCCCGTTGCTCTCCACGCCGCCGAAGTTCTCATAGACGCCGTCGGTCTCGCCGAGATAGTCGATGCCGCTGACGAAACCTGCCGGCAGGTAGACGATGCGATTGTCGAACTTGATGTTGTACAGGGTCACCGAGGCGGTCAGCGGCCAGCGGCTGATGCGCATGCCCACTTCAATGTTGTCGGCGGTCTCCGGCTCGACGTTGCGGAAGCGCTGCGGGTCGGTCTCGCCGAGCACGCCGGAAGGAATCGCGGCAAAGTTCTGCGAGAAGCCGGCGAACAGCTCCATGCCTTCCACGCCCGGTGCCCAGGTCAAGCCGGTGGACAGCAGCGGGTCGGACCTGGAATCGGATTTGACGTGTTCGCTGGCACCGATCACGCGGCGGCGCGACTGGTCGACGAAGAACTGCTTCACGCCCAGGCGTGCGCTGAACGGCCCGAATCGCGCCACGTCCTCGACGTAGTACATCTGCTCGTCAACCTTGTACTTGTCCTCGAACTGTACCCAGTACGGCTGGTGGTCGAAGGCGATGTCCTGGCCGACGTTGAGCAGGCGATGCCAGTCGCGGCGCGCCGAACGGTCCAGCTTCTCCACCCACAGACCGCCACGGATCGTGTTGTCGACCGTGCCGAAGGTCTGCCGCCACTCGACGTCGGCGGTCACGCCCATGCGGTCGTTGTCGTAGTGCGTGTGGCGATACGACTGCGCGCCCAGCACGTTGCCGGCGTAGCAGTTCGGATCGTATTCGGCGGTGAAGCCCAGCCGCGGCGTGCAGTTGGCCAGGCGCTGCGCGGCGCTGCCGTCGGGATTGACGAAGAAGATCTGGCCACGGTTGCTGCCGCCGTACACGGTTTTGCCACCGAGATATTCCGATTCGGGGCGGCCCGCACCCTCATCGCTGACCTGCGCCAGGTAGGGTGGAAGCCAGTCGCCACGACCTTGCATGCGGTGCCCGTAGGCGGCCACCGAGGCCTTGAAGCCGTTGCCGCCGTCGAAGGCCGCACGCAGGTAACCGAAGGTGTTCTCGCGCAGCGCACGCGAGCCCGAACGGTAGTTCTGGTCCAGGTAGGGAATGCCGGTGAGGGCACCGACCAGGTTGTCGCGATCCGGGTTGGTCGCGAAGCCCTTCGGTGAGACGCTGGTGTATTCCGGCTCGTCGGCATCGTTGTAGGACAGGTAGCCGGTCAGGGTCCAGCGATCCAGTTCGGTGATGAACTTGCCGGCGATGTGGTCGTTGCTGGTCTTGCCGCTGCCATCGATCCAGTCATGCACGCGCGCCGACGAGGCACTGACCCAGGCGCGGGTGTGGCCGCCGAGCAGGCCGGTGTCGTAGCGCACGTAGTACTTGCGCGCATCGTTGTCACCGGCGCCGACCACGAAGCGCAGACGGCTGTCCTGCAGCGGGTCGCTGGTAAGGAAGTTGAGCGTGCCGCCCAGGGCCTCGTTCGAGCGCGAGGAGATATCGGCAGTGCCCTGGCTGACTTCCACCGTTTCCAGGTCGAGGGTGTCGATGTAGCGGTTGGCCAGCGAGCCGCCGCCGTAACCCGAACCGCCGTTGGGGAGGCCGTCGATGGTAGTGCCGATCTGCTGTGTGTCGCGGTTGGTGACAAAGCCACGCATGCTGATCTGCGTGCCCCACACCGATGAGCCGGTGGCATCGGCTTCGCTGACCACCACGCCGGGCACCTCGTTGAGTGCATCGTTGACGCTGCTCATCACGGTCTGCCGGTTCAGCGTTTCCGCGCGCACCGATGTCTTGGCGTAGCTGGTGGCCTGCCCGATCACCTGCACCTGATCGAGGGTGCGGGCATCGCTGCTGCGCGCTTCGGCCGCCTCGCCCTGCGGTGCTTCGGCCAGGGCGTCCAGTGCGGGGGCGATCAGCAGGGCCAGCAGCGAGACACGGGGAAAACGCGCAATCGTTCGCATCGAAACCGGACCTTCAGAGGGAGGAAACCCCGGAGTGTCGGCAGCGCCAATGACATCGGCATGACGTGGCAGCGCAGGAACGATGGCACTGTGGGGGCGGTCACGGCCTTCGGGTATGCTCGGCGCTTCAATGGACCTGAGGTGGTGGCGATGCAGAAGCGATCGAAGATCTGGCTGGGCGGGGCAGCCCTGGTGTTGCTGGCAGGATGCAACCTGGCGCCCTCGAATGGAGAGGTGGCACCGCCCGCGCCAGCCACGGCGGATGAGACCGCAGCAGCGGCCGCCGCCCCGGCCGGTTCAACAGCCGCCGCCGATGGCGTCGCGCTCACCGACCGTGAGGGCAAGGCTGTGCCGCTGGTGCCCTTCGACCCAGCCAGCGTGCCGCTGAGCGACGCCGCGCTGGGCGAACTACCGTTCTTCAGCCTGCCGCAGGGCTATGCGCCGCAGAACGCACCACACCCGCGGGCATGGGCCCGCTTCCCGTTCCGCATGGGCGAGGGGGTGCATTGGGTGGAAGGCCCGAGCTGGTCGGCGCGCATCGTGGCCGACAGCAACAACGCTCCGGACAAGACATTCTCCGCAATGGAAGTGCAGCGCAACTTCGATGGCGTGATCACCGCTGCCGGTGGCCGCAAGGTGTTCGAAGGCGAGCTGCTGCGCGACATCTACTACGGCCCGCAGCTGGAAGGCGAGATTGGTGGTGGCTTCATCGACGCAGTGAACGGTGAACAGGACGCGCCCACCACGGTCTATGTGCTGCGCCAGGCCGACCGCACCGTGTGGGTGCAACTGGCGGTGGACAGCAATGGCGCCGGCCTGGTGGTCGTGGATGAAGTGCCGTTCAAGGCCACCGCGCAGTGGTCGGACAGCTTCCCGCATCTGTCCTTGCCCGCCGGTTATCGTGACCGCAACAAGGCCGAGCAACGTGATTTCGATGCCTTCCCGTTCTGGACCGGTGATCGGTTCGAACAGGTCGAGGGCCGCACCTTCGCGGCTGATTTCGACAAGGGTGAGCGCGAGTACTCGATGCACGAAGTGCGCCGCAACCTTGAGGCGATGATGGCCCAGGCCAACGGCACCAGGGTATTCGAGGGACGCATCCCGCATGAGGCGGCCGAGAGCGTGCCGAAGCAGGTGCAGTCGTCCTACGGCAACGCGGCCAGCTACAGCTGGGACAACCATGACACCGTGGTCTACCGCGTCGATCTGGCAGACGGCCGCCAGGTCTGGGTACACGCCCGCCTGGAATACCTCAGTGCCGGCTGGGTGGTGGCCGAACGCACGGGCTTCACCCAGACCGCGGCGCTGTTGCCGGCCGATGCGCTGAAGAAGAAGCTGGACAGCGACGGCCGCGTGGCGATCCAGGTCAACTTCGCCACGGACAAGGCGCAGATCCTGCCGGCCTCCGAACCGCAGCTGGCGCAGGTGCTCGAGCTGCTGCGGGCTGATCCGGCGTTGAAGCTGTCGATCGAAGGCCACACCGACAACAGTGGTGCCGCAGCACGTAACCGCAGCCTGTCGGAGGATCGCGCGGCCTCGGTGGTGGCCGCGCTTACCGCAAAGGGCATCGCCGCCGACCGCCTGCAGGCGGCCGGATTCGGCGCCGACAGGCCGGTGACTGACAACGGCAGCGAAGAAGGCAAGGCACGCAACCGGCGGGTCGAGCTGGTCAAGCGCTGACCCACGGGGTGCTCAGTACCGCGCGTCCTTGGGTTTCGGGTCGCGCGGCCAGTCCTTGCTCTTGTTGGCGAAGTCCGGCCGCGGCTGGTTGATGAAGTAGCTGGCGATGTCCACCGCATCCTGGTCGGGCATCACCTGCTGCCCCAGTGGGGGCTCGCGGGTCACCGCCGGCGGCATGTTGTGCTTGACGAAGCCGGCGGCCTTGTACAGGCGCGCCATGCCGGCGCCGATGTTGAAACTGTGGTCGCCCCACAGCGGCGGGAAGGCGATGTCACCGCTGGCGTCGCGCCGTCCTTCGCCGTTGTCGCCATGGCACGCGGCGCACTGCACGGCGTACAGTGCCTGGCCGCGGATCGGGTCCGGGGCCAGCGTGCTGTCGATGGGCCCCTCACTGGGGGCGGACACCTTTGCACCCTCTGGCACAGGACTGCTCAACCACGCCATGTAATCGAGCATCGCGCGCATCTGCGGCGAGTCCTTCGGCAGAGGCTTGCCGTTCATCGAACGCTGCAGGCATCCGTTGATGCGCTCGGTCAGCCCGATCACCTTGCCCGGGCGCGGCATGTAACGCGGATAGGCGCCGCCGCCGGTGTTGAAGTAGTGATTGCCGAAAGGCCGCTTGCCTTCGGCCATGTGGCACGAATTGCAGTTCAGATCGTTGCCGACATTGTCCGGCAGCAGCCGTGCAGTCTCGTTGAGGAGGCGGCGGCCGAGCATCACCGATTCGGCATTGCCGAGACCGGCGATCTCCTCGGCACTCGGCGCATGGTAGTGGCCGACCACTTTGCCCTGCGCATCGAGGATATCGATCGTGCTGGCGACGGCGGCATCCAGGTCCGGGTACAGATGACGGTAGGCCAGGGTACCGGCGCCGGTCAGCACCATGAGGGTGATCGCACTGCCGATCAGCAGGCGGGGACGCGTGCGCGAACGCTTCATTGTGCGGCCTCCTGCGGAACGTAGTGCACCGGCTTGTCGCGCACCACCCGACGCATGCGCGCCACGTCGACCTCGCTCACTGCGCTGGCCTGATTGCCCCAGCTGCTGCGGATGAAGGTCAGGATCTGTGCCAGCTGCGCGTTCGGCAGCTGCTCGAAGCCTGGCATGCTGAAGGCCATGCGGTCGTGCCGGGTATGTGGTGTGCGGCCGCCGATCAGGGTCACCTGCACCAGCGAGCTGGGGTCATCGGCGAACACGATCGAGTTGCCCGCCAGCGCCGGATAGACGCGGGCCATGCCGCGGCCGTCGGCGCGGTGGCAGGCCTGACAGTGCTCGGCATAGGCCAGCGAACCGGCCACGCGATAGTCGCCGCTGCGCAGTGCGGCGGTGGTGGTGTCGGTACCGGGGGACCACTGCGAACTGCGGCCCTCACGCGCCGGCAGCTGTTTCAGGTAGCGGGCCATGGCCAGCAGGTCCGCGTCGGACAGGTACTGCGTGCTGTGCTCGACCACGTCGGCCATGCCACCGAAGGCCGCCGATCGATCAGTGCGCCCGGTGCGCAGGAAGTCCACGATCTCACCCTCGCGCCAGCTGGCCAGGCCGGTCGATTCGCTGCGCAGGTTCTTCGCGTACCAGCCTTCCAGCACCGAACCGGACAGGAACTGGCGGCTGCCATCATCGGCCATCGCCTTTTCCTGTAACGCCAGCCCGCGTGGCGTGTGGCAGGCACCGCAATGCGCCAGGCCTTCCACCAGTTCGGCACCACGCTGCTGGCCGGCGTCCAGCGACGGATCCGGGCTGAAGCTGCGTGGGCGTGCGAACAGCAGTTGCCACCATGCCAGAGGCCAGCGCATGTTGGCGGGCCATGGAATCGTGCTGTCGGCGTTGTCCTGCTTCACCGGCTGCACCGAGCCCATGAAATAGGCGTACAGCGCCTTGATCTCGGCGTCGCGGGCAATCACGTACGAGGCGTACGGCATTGCCGGATACAACGGCTGGCCATCGTGACGGATGCCGCGACGTACCGCGCGTTCAAAGTCGGCGTAGTCGTAGGCGCCGATGCCGGTGTCCGGATCGGGGGTGATGTTGGTCGAGTAGATCGTCCCCATCGGCGTCTGCATGCCGAGGCCACCGGCGAACGGCTTGCCGCCCGGCGCGGTGTGGCAGGCCGCACAGTCGGCGGCGCGCGACAGGTACTGCCCCTGTGCGATCAGCGCCGGGTCGTGGATGTCGACCTGCGCGGCCTGCCGAGGTGCGAACCAGTAGGGCGTGCTGCGGGCGATGCCATAGGCGGCGGCCAGCGTGGCGGCCAGGGCAATGGCGAGCTTGAACGAGGTGCGCATGGGGGCACTGTGGGCAAGCATGCCGGCGTATTCATTGATCCGGATCAATGCCGAGGTCGATCGCGCCATTGTGACAACCTGAATCGATCCCGCATTGTCATCAAGCCGTCATCCACGCGCGATAGATGGCCCACGCCCGCGTCGTTAACCTGCCACGCTGTCGCATCCTTTCCCGATTGCCCATGAAGCGCCTGCTGCTGTTGCTGCTGGCGTGCGCCGGCCTGTGGCTGGCTGCATGCTCATCCTCGATCAACGCCTCGTCCACCTCGCTTGCCGACCGGCTGATCGCGCCAGGCGGCGTGTCGACCCTGCTCGATCGCCCGCGCATCGCCGCGGCCATTGCCGGGCTGCCCAACCGCCATGGCTTCGCAGCGGGTCGCGATGGCGTGCCGATCTTCTGGCGCGTGTTCGACCCCGGCGACTACGGCGCGCGGTACCACTACCTTCCGCAGCGTCATGAGAACGGCCTGCCTCTTGATACCGGCCTGAGTCTGGCCGTGCCACAGCCGTTCCGCGCGCAGGCGCCACGCGGCACCGTGGTGCTGCTGCATGGGTGGATGATGAATGGTGATTCGATGCTGCCATGGTCGCTGCAGCTGGCCGAGTCCGGCTACCGCGTGGTCACGCTCGATCTGCGCAACCATGGCCAGTCCGGTGCAGGTCCGTCCGGCTATGGCACCTATGAATCGGATGACGTCGTCGATGTCATCGGCGAGCTGCGCGCGCGCGGCGAAGTGACCGGCCCGCTGTACCTGTTCGGTGTGTCCTATGGTGCGGCCACGGCGGTGTTCACCGCCGACAAGCTGGGTGACCAGGTGGCCGGCGTGGTGGCGATGGAATCGTTCGCCAATGCCGGTGCGGCGATCCGCACGATGATCCCGCACCTGATGGGACTGCAGCCGGAGGGCCTGAAGGCGCAGGCGGTGGCGTCGTACGCACGCTGGCGCTATGGGGGCCAGGACATCAACCAGGTGATCGCCGCCGCCAGCCGCCGTATCGATGTCGATCTGGACCGCGTCGACGTCGCGCGTGCGCTGGCCGATACCCGCGCCTGCGTGCTGTTGCTGCACGGGCAGGGTGACCAGCATATTCCGGTCAGCCAGGGCCGGCAGCTTGCGCAGGCCAACCCGCGCGCGCACTACATCGAAATGCGTGGAGAGGACCACATCACCCTGCCGCTGCGGCTGGACCTGCTGGCCGGCGTGGTCGATGACTGGATGGCGCGCGACGAGCACCACCCGCAGAGCGCGTGCCCAGCCCCACAGCTGCCGGCCCAGGCCGAATGGCTGGCACACGGCTGAAAAAAGGGGACGGAGGGGATTAAGTCGTTTGCAGCACACTTGGGGCAGATGCGACTTAATCCCCTCCGTCCCCTTTTTCTGTCAGGCCACGCGTCGGGCCAGTGAGCGGGCGGAGGCGGCTACGCCCAGCAGCAGTAGGGCGACGCACAGGAAGGCAAAGCCGAGGCTGGTGGCATGTGCCACTGCGCCGATCGCCGCCGGGCCAGCGAGGATGCCGGCGTAACCCAGTGTGGTCACGGCAGTGATGGCGATGCTTTCCGGCATCACCCGCTGCTGGCCTGCCATCGAGAACAGCGCCGGCACGATGTTGGCGCAGCCCAGCCCGACCAGTACGTAGCCGGCCAGCGCCACCGGAAACGAGGGCACCAGCATGGCCAGGGTGAAGCCTGCCGCGGCCGTGATACCGCCAAAGACCAGGGTGCGGGTGCGGCCGAGGTGCTCGACGATGCCGTCACCGAACAGGCGCATTGCCGTCATCGCCAGGGTGAACAACGCGAAGCCGGCGCCGGCCTGGTCACGCGGCACCTGCCGCACTTCGGCCAGGAACACGGCGCTCCAGTCCAGCATCGAGCCCTCGGCGAGGAACACCACGAAGGCCAGTACGCCGATGAACAGCACCACGCCATGCGGCAGTGCCAGCAAGGGGCCTTCGTGCAGGATCCGTTGCGGACGCCAATGCGGCGCCGACAGCATCGCAACCAGCAGCAGCGCCACCACCGAAACCAGTGCGGCCAGCCACAGCGGCGTGCCGAGGATCAGCAGCCCGGTCATGCAGCCAGCGCCGACGAATCCACCGATGCTGTAGAAGGCGTGGAAGCCGGACATCATCGCGCGCCCGGCATCGCGCTCGACCGCCACCGCCTGCATGTTCATCGCACAATCCAGTGCACCGACGCCGGCACCGAACACGAACAGCGCCGCGCCCAGCGACACCGGCGAGGGTGCCAGCACCAGCAAGGGCAGGGCGCACAGCATCATCGCGCAGGTGATCACCATCACCCGGCGGCAACCCAACCGCCCCGTCAGTGCACCTGCCAGCGGCATCGCCAGCAGCGAGCCGAGCCCGAGGCACAGCAGCACGGCGCCGAGGCTGGCGTCGGTCAGCCCGGCCTTGGCCTTGGCGTAAGGCACCATCGGCGCCCACGCGGCGGTGGCGAATCCAGGAATGAAGAAGGCGGCACGGGTGGCGTGCTGCTGGGCACGTGGGGATGAAGGCGTCATGCGAGAGCGGGTCCGGATAAACACTGCCATGAAAGCGTTTCCAGTCGCATCGGGCAAGGGGCATTCGGGTCACCGAACGCCGAATACGATTGCGGGCCGTCCATCAGGCGCAGCGGGCCCGGCGATGCCTTTCCGCATCGCTGGGCCACGTCTTCAGGACAGGGCGTGTTTACAGCGGCAGGTCGAACACCAGCACTTCGGCGTCGTTGCCGTTTTCCAGGGTCAGCTGGGCTTCGTCACTGACCTGCAGCGCATCACCGGCTTCCAGGGTGATGCCGTTGACCTGCAGCTGGCCACGCGCCACCTGCACATAGGCGCCACGACCGTTGCCGAGGGCGTGATGCAGCTTCTGGCCGCCATCGAGAATGGTGGCGAAGATGCGGGCATCCTGGTGGATGCGCAGCGAACCCTCGGCACCGTCCGGCGAAGCGATCAGGCGCAGCTGGCCGCGCTTGCTGTCCGGCGTGAAGTGGGTCTCTTCGTAGGACGGCGCGATGTTCTCGGTGTCCGGGAAGATCCAGATCTGCAGGAAATGCACGGTCTCGTCGGCGGAGTGGTTGAACTCGCTGTGGGTGACGCCGCTGCCGGCGCTCATGCGCTGCACGTCGCCGTAGCGCAGTACCGAACCGGTGCCCATCGAGTCCTTGTGTTCCAGTGCACCGCCCAGCACGTAGGAGATGATCTCCATGTTGCTGTGGCCATGGGTGCCGAAGCCCTGGCCGCCGATCACCTTGTCTTCGTTGATCACCCGCAACGGGCCGAAGCTGACGTAACGGGGGTCGTAGTAGTTGGCGAAGGAGAAGGTGTGGCGCGAGGACAGCCAGCCATGCTCGGCCAGGCCACGGGTAGCGCTCTTGCGGATCTGCAGCATGATGGAATCTCCTTGTTCGATGGTTTCGATGGGGCGGGGTGGTCGGTGACCGCTGTGTTTTCCCGTTGGAGAGAAGTATCCGCTTGCGCCCGGGGTTTGAAAAACGGATAGTTTTGACGGCCATCATCGAAAAATTCGAATGCTCAAGCTCAGCCTCGATGCCCTGCAGATCCTGGATGCCATCGACCGCCGTGGCTCCTTTGCCGGCGCCGGCAAGGCCCTGCACAAGGTGCCCTCGACGATTTCCTATACCGTGGCCAAGCTGGAGGAGGATCTGGGTGTGCAGCTGTTCGACCGGGTCGGCCCACGTGCAGAGCTGACCGAGGCCGGGCGCGCGCTGCTGGACGAAGGCCGGCATCTGCTGCGCGCGGCCCGCGAGCTGGAGCTGCGGGTGCGCCGGGTGGCGTCGGGTTGGGAGACCGAACTGACCCTGGCGGTGGATTCGGTGTTCCCGACCTGGCTGCTTGGGCCGGATATCGCCGCATTCCGTGAGGCCGAGGCACCGACCCGGTTGCGGTTGATCGGCGAGGCCCTGTCCGGCACCTGGGAGGCCCTGCTCGACCGCCGTGCGGACCTGTTGGTCGGCGCGCCGGGCGAAGGGCCCAGTGGTGGCGGCTATGTGGTCGAGCCGCTGGGCACGGTGGAGTTCGTGTTCGCGGTCGCACCCGAACATCCGTTGGCCAACGTGTCGGGCGTCCTGGGTCGCGAGCAGCTGGTCGAGCATTGCGCGATCGCCGTTTCCGATTCGGCGCGCAGGCTGCTGCCGCGCACGGTGGGCCTGTTGATGGGGCAGGAGATGCTGACGGTGCCGGACATGGCCAGTAAATTGAAGCTGCAGTGCGAAGGCGTGGGCTTCGGCTTCCTGCCCGAGCCGTGCGCGCGCGCTGCAGTGGCGCGCGGCCAGCTGGTGATCCGTGAGGTGGAGGAGCACAAGCCGGAAGAGACCTTCTGGCTGGCCTGGCGCACCGGTGAGGATGGCGCGGCATTGCGCTGGTGGCGCGAGCGCCTGCGCAGGCCGGAGCTGCTGTCGCAGTGGTGGCAGGCAATGGCCAGGGGGTAGGCGTACGGCAGGGCTGCGCCCTGCACCCGCTACGATCCAGAGCAACAGCAACAGCAACAGCAGAAGCTGGTTTGCTGAGGGATGGCGGGGTGGGTCCGGTTGCGGGAGACGCCGTAGACCCGTCCATGGGGGCTTGGCCGCGGCTTGCTCGTGTGTGCAGTCCTGCACACACGGCAAGACCAGGGTTGGGCGTCCTGCCCAACCCGCCCGAGGCATGCCTCGGGCCCATGCCGCGGACACTCCCGCAACCGGACCCACCCCGCCTTCGACAGTTTCCGCTGCTGTTGGTAGGTGTCGACCTTGGTCGACACGGCAGATCCACGCCATGCGTGGATGCTCTTCGATCAATTGTCGAAATACTCGAACTCGATGAAGATTCATCCACGCATGGCGTGAATCCATCAGATCGCGGAAATCTGTCAGAGGTGGGGCAGTGTCGGAGTGCGGGGTGTCAGCCGCATGGATGCGGCTGCCAAGCCTACATGGACGTACTTGCGGCGTCCCCGCACTCCGACACCGCCCCGCCAACCCACAGAATGCCAGCTTTTGCTGTTGCCGTTGCCGTTGCCGTTGCCTTGGCTTGAAGCATCTGCAGGTGCAGGGCGCAGCCCTGCCGAAAAACACGCATAAAAAAACAGCAGGCCGAGGCCTGCTGTTTCGGTGTAATGGTGCGCCCGGAGAGATTCGAACTCCCGACCGCCTGGTTCGTAGCCAGGTACTCTATCCAACTGAGCTACGGGCGCCAATTACATAAACTTGTTGTGCCGACTGTGTATGGTGCGCCCGGAGAGATTCGAACTCCCGACCGCCTGGTTCGTAGCCAGGTACTCTATCCAACTGAGCTACGGGCGCGCGGTACACAATCAACTTACTGCCTAATTTTACTGCATTTTCAGCGGCGGATGCTGAAAACCTGTCGAGTGGTGCGCCCGGAGAGATTCGAACTCCCGACCGCCTGGTTCGTAGCCAGGTACTCTATCCAACTGAGCTACGGGCGCCCTGCGACAGGAGCGGAATTATGCGGATGTCGGCGCACACCGTCAACAGTTTTGTGAAAATTTTCATCCAACTGAATGAAAAAGCTGTCCGCCACGGCATCCGGTGCCTTGAGCCAGGCGAAGTGATCGGCGCGCGTGCGCAGTTCCTGCGCGGACAGCACGCGCAGCTTCGCGTCCACATTCGGCAGCTTTGCCAGCAACGCCTGCATCGATCCGGTCGGGGCCAACCAGTCGTGTTCCATCAGCACGGCCTGGGCGCTGCCGTGCACGCGCGCCATCTGTGCGTCGAGGTCTTCACCCATGCCCGCGGCGGCGTAGTGGTTGTTCAGGCCGACGCGCGCCCAGTCGGCGATCAGTCCGCGTGCTTCGGTGCCACCGAATCCGAGACGACGGCCATGCAGCACGCCCTGGCGCTGCGCGATCCACGGCAGGAAACGGTAAACCAGTGGCAGCAGCCAGCCGCGCGGTGGCGGGAATCCACGCCAGAACGGTGAGCCGCTGGCCGCCAACCACAAGTGGTGGAAATGCAGAGGGTTGCGGCCGGCATGCACGCAGGCCAGCTGCCCGCCCAGGCTGTGGCCACCGATGATCCAGGGCAGGGGGCCTGCTTCCTCGTCGGCGGCCGCCATGACCGCTTGGCTGGCCGGCAGATCCTGCTCGAGTACCTCGCGATAGCCCCAGTCGTGCGCGCGCGACGGGCGTAGTGAGCTGCTGCCGTTGCCGCGCCACTCATGCAGGTAGACCGCCACGCCCTTCGCTGCCAGCGCCTGTGCCAGCGGCAGGTAGTGGCGCGCGGCCACACCCAGCGCTGGCAGCCACAACAAGCGGGCGATGGCCTGTGCGGGCATGCAGGCCATCACTTCGTAGCGATGCCCGTCGTTGCACTGCACTGGAAGGAGGGCCGGCGTCAGGTTCATGCGTGCGGTGCAGCGCCGAAGTGGTCGAGCACCAGCACCTCGCTGCGGCCGGGGGCATAGCCCTGCTGCAGGCCGCGCGCAACGTAGTCGATGCCGGCTTCGCAGGCGTTGGCCAGGCTCAGGCCGTTGCACAGCTGCGCGGCGATGGCCGAGGCCAGCGTGCAGCCAGTGCCGTGCGCATCCAGCGGCAGGCGGGCGTGGATGAATTCTTCGCTGCTCACGCCGTCGAAGTAGCGGTCGATCACGCGGTTGCCTTCCTGCAGGTGGCCACCTTTCAGCAGCACCGCACCGGCGCCCAGGTCGAGCAGGGCGGAGGCTACCTGTTCGGCGTCATCGCCGTTGCCGATCTTCCATCCGGCCAGCAGCTCCGCTTCCGGCGTGTTCGGGGTGATCAGCGTGGCCAGCGGGATCAGCCGCTCACGCATTGCCTGCAGAGCGCTGTCTTCCAGCAGGCGCGCGCCGCTGGTGGCGACCATCACGGGGTCCAGCACTACGTGCGGCGGGCGATGGCGCTCCAACGCATCGGCGACGGCATTGATCACCTCGGTGTTGGCCAGCATGCCCAGCTTCACCGCATGGATGTCGAAGTCATCGAAGCAGGCATCCAGTTGTGCACGCAGGAAATCGATCGGCGGCACGTGCACGGCGATGACGCCACGGGTGTTCTGTGCGGTCAGTGCGGCGATCGCGGAGAGTCCGTGCACGCGATGTGCTGCAAAGGCCTTCAGGTCGGCCTGGATGCCTGCGCCACCGCCGGAGTCGGAGCCGGCGATGGTGAGGGCAGATACGGGAGTGGTCGGGCTCATCCAGCGATTGTGCCGTGGTCCGGCAGGGGAAGGTAGATCCACGCCATGCGTGGATGCCTTTGATCCGTCAGGCGGGGTCAGGTCCCTTTTCCGCAGGAAAAGGGATCTGACCCCCAGAGTGCGGCCCTCAATGCCGCCAGCGCGCCCACTGCTGGTACACCACATAACCCAGGCCGGTCAGGCCGGTAAGCAGGGCGGGAGCAAGCAGGGCGTCGTACTGCCAGCGCGCGAACAGCCAGGCGCCGATCACGCCGCCGGCAAGGAAACCACTGATGATCAGGCCGCTGAGGGTCAGTCGTCGTACCTGCAACGGCAGCCCGCGCAGCAGGTGGCCCAGGCCGATGCCGAGATCGGTGAACATGCCGCTGAGATGGGTGGTGCGTACCACCGCGCCGCTGAAGGTCGTAGCCATTGCATTCTGCAGGCCGCAGGCCATGGCGGCGGCCAGTGCGCCCCAGATCTGGTGCTCTTCAAACAGCGGAATGGCCACCAGCAAAAGAGCCGATTCCAGCGCCAGTGCCACGCCGTAGCGCCGGCCCAGCTGCAGGGTGCTGTCCTGGATCAGCAGGCCGCTGAGCATCGCGCCCAGCGAGAACGCGATCAGCAGGCCCCACAGGTGGCCGACCGCGCGCCAGTCGCCCTGGGCCAATGCCATGCCGAGCTGGCTGGTGCTGCCGGTCATGTGGCTGACCGCCTGATGCTCGAACCCGAGGAAGCCGACCACGTTGACCATGCCGGCCACGCACGAGAGTGCAACCGCGCCGATCCAGACCCAGGTGGGCAGGCGTATTCCCATCGGCGAGGCCCCTCAGGGCCCGCCGAAGCCGCCGTTGAACTGCAGCTCGCTGAAGGTGTTGCTGGCCGGGTCGAACACGGCGCCCCAGAACTGTGCGCCGCCATCGCAGACGCGGATCGCTTCACGGGCCGGATTGACGCCGCTGTCGTCAGGCAGGTGGAAGGCGTTGATGTAGATCAGCCGCTTGCCGGCGCTTTCGATGCCGACGTACTGGCGGTCGAAGTCCAGCACCTTCGGGACCTGCGCTTCCAGCGACGACAGCTTCGCCTCCAGCTGGTCGACCTGCTGCCGGCTGGGCGCCCAGTAACCCGACACCCGCCCGGCCTCGCGGCCGGGGCTGGGGCGCGAGCAGGTGTCGAGCACCTGCGCGGCGATGATCGGGCGGGTGACCACCCAGGACTGGCCGGTGCGCTCGGCGGTGGGCACGCTGGCCGGGCCGCGCGTGGTCGTACAGGCACCGAGCACGGCGGCGAGGGTGATCGCAGCCGTGGGCAGCAACAGGCGCGTGCATCGGTTCACAACACCTCCGAAGCGTAATCGGCCAGGCGCGAACGCTCGCCACGGCGCAGGGTGATGTGCGCACTATGCGGCCAGTTCTTGAAGCGGTCCACCGCGTAGGTCAGGCCCGAAGTGGTCTCGGTCAGGTACGGGGTGTCGATCTGCTCGACGTTGCCCAGGCAGACGATCTTGGTGCCGGGGCCAGCGCGGGTGATCAGCGTCTTCATCTGCTTGGGGGTGAGGTTCTGCGCCTCGTCCAGGATCAGGTAGCGTGACAGGAAGGTGCGGCCGCGCATGAAGTTCATCGAGCGGATCTTGATGCGGCTGGCCAGCAGGTCGTTGGTGGCCTGGCGGCCCCAGGTGCCGCCTTCCTGGTTGTGCGTGAGCACTTCCAGGTTGTCGGTCAATGCGCCCATCCACGGCGTCATCTTCTCTTCCTCGGTACCGGGCAGGAAGCCGATGTCCTCGCCCACGCTGACCGTGGCGCGGGTCATGATGATCTCGCGGTAGCGCTGCTGGTCCATCGTCTGCGCCAGGCCGGCGGCCAGTGCCAGCAGGGTCTTGCCGGTGCCGGCGGTGCCCAGCAGCGTGACAAAGTCGATCTCCGGGTCCATCAGTGCGTTGAGCGCGAAGTTCTGCTCGCGGTTGCGTGCGCTGATGCCCCACACGGCGTGGCTGCCGTGGCGGAAATCATCGACCAGCGACAGCACCACCTTGCCATCGCCGACCACGCGGCTGACGCGCAGTTCGACTTCATCCTCGCCCGGCAGGTAGACGTACTGGTTCGGATACCACTCCTCGCCGTCCTGCGCCTGGATTTCGTAATGCGAGCGGCCCTTGTCGCTCCAGCTGCGCAGGTCATCGCCGTGGCGTTTCCAGAAGTCTTCCGGCAGCTCGGTAGCGCCGGTGTAGAGCAGGCTGAAATCGTCCAGCGCGCGGTCGTTCTCGTAGTCTTCGGACACGATACCGGCGATGGCGGCCTTGATCCGCAGGTTGATGTCCTTGGAGACGAACACCACCGGCAGGTCGGGGGTTTCTTCCTTCAGGGCCAGGATCGCGCCGAGGATGGCGTTGTCCGGGATCACCTTGCCGAAGCTCTTGCCAGCATCGAAATGACTGGTCTGGAAGCGCAGCTTGCCGGCGCTCTGCTTGCCGCGCAGCTGCAGGCCATTGGGCCGCTGCAGCGGAATGCCGTCGGCCAGGTTGTCCAGGCCCGATTCCTGCACCAGCTCGTTGAGGAAGCGGCTCACCTGGCGGGCGTTGCGGCTCGCTTCGGAGGTGCCCTTCTTGCCGTTGTCCAGCTCCTCGATCACCTGCATGGGCAGGTAGATGTCGTGCTCCTCGAATTTGAACAGCGCGGTCGGATCGTGCATCAGCACGTTGGTATCCAGCACGTAGATGCGCTTGCCTCGGGTCATCGTCGATTCCTGGTTACGGACAGGGAAAAACCACCACGGCCTGCTGCGGGGCAGGGTGATGGCAGACACAGTAGGCAGTGGGACTCACTTGGACTGGGAGGCCTTCAGTTCGGCGAGAACGGCATCGGCATGGCCGGCAACCTTGACCTTGCGCCAGGACTGCACGATGCGGCTGTCGGGGGAAATCAGGAAGGTACTGCGTTCGATGCCACGTACCTGCTTGCCGTACATGTTCTTCATCCTGATCACGTCGAAGGCGGTGCACAGCGCTTCGTCGCCATCGCTGACCAGCGGGAAGTTGAAGCCCTGCTTGGCACAGAAGTTGTCGTGCGACTTCACCGAGTCGCGCGAGACGCCCAGCACGACGGCGCCGGCTTTCCTGAACTTCGGCAGCAGGGCATTGAAGTCGATGCCTTCGGTGGTGCAGCCCGGGGTGCTGTCTTTGGGATAGAAGTACAGCACCAGCCATTGGCCGGCATAGTCGCCGAGGGTGGCCTGGTCGCCGCCGGACAGGGCCAGCGGCAGGGAGAGGGTGGTGCTGTCCAGGGTGTCGCCGTTGTTCATGAGGTCCTTCTGTCGAGCCTGGGTTCTTGCCATTACAGCTACATGAAACGCCACGCGCCCGTGAGAGACGCGCGAAGAATCAGAACTTCATCGGATCCATGATCGCGTCCAGGTTCAGGTGGTCGCAGAACTCGAGGAAATCGTCGCGCAGCGCGGCGATGTGCATGTTGGCCGGCACGCCGATGGTGACCTGTGCGCTGAACATTTCCGCGCCGGTCTGCATGGCGCGGTAGCGCGTGCTCTGCAGGTTCTCGATGGTGATGCCCTGGCGGTCGAAGAAGTCGGCCAGCTGGAACAGGATGCCCGGCTTGTCGGCGGCGATCACTTCGACGATGTACGGCAGCAGGTTGGACTGCGCCTGCTTGGCGGCGGTGCGGTACCAGACCAGCTTCAGGCCTTCCTCGCGCTCCAGCCGGGTCAGCATCGCCTCAAGCTTGGCCACCGAGTCCCAGGAGCCGGTGGCCAGGGCGGTGACCGAGACATCGCGGCCGACCGTGGCCAGGCGTGCATCCACCAGATTGCAGCCGCTGTCGGCGATGCGGCGGGTGACGGACAGCAGGGGGGACTCCGGATGCGTCGTATAGGCGTTGATCAGGAGGTGGTTTTCGCTCGGCGCGGGGCGCGGGGTGGTGTCGGTCAAGGCGATTCCGGGTAATGCATGCGTTAGTCTGAATGCCCGCCAGAGGCGGGGATCCACCGGTGTCCAGCATACTTGCCCGTGCTTTCGCGCCGCAAGTAACATTCAAGTCGCCCCCGGCCTTTCGTGGCGGGCGTTTTCCCTTCCCAGCCAAGAGCAGCACGTCCTTGTCCCTTTCCGGCCTCATCACCGCGCTGGCGACCCCGTTCCGGGCCGACGGCGCCCTCGATCCCGACGGTTGGCAGCGCCTGCTGCACCTGCAACTGGAAGGTGGCGTCCATGGCGTTGTCGTAGCCGGCTCTACCGGCGAAGCGGCAACGCTCACCGACGCCGAGTACGACCTGCTGCTGGCCAGCGCGGTCGAGCGCATCGGCGGCCGCATTCCGGTCCTGGCCGGTACCGGCCTTTCGGGCACTGCCAAGACCATCGAACAGACCCGTCGTGCCGCCGCCCTCGGCGCCAGCCACGCGCTGGTGGTCACGCCGCCGTACGTGCGCCCCACCCAGGCCGGTCTGATCGCGCACTACCGTGCGGTGGCCGACCAGGGCGGGCTGCCGGTCGTGCTGTACAACGTGCCCGGCCGTACCGGTTGCGACATGCAGCCTGAGACCGTGGCCGAGCTGGCCAGCCACCCCAACATCGTCGGCATCAAGGAGGCGGTGGGTGACACCGGCCGGGTGCAGGCGCTGCTCGCCCTGCGCAGCCCACAGTTCGCCGTGCTCAGCGGTGACGACGGTACGGCCGCGCGTTCGATCCAGGCCGGTATCGACGGCCTGATCTCAGTGGGTTCCAACGTGCTTCCCGGTGCCTACCGCCGGATGTGCGAGCTGGCCGCCGCACACGACCACGAAGCCACCGCGTCGTGGGATGCGCGCCTGCATCCCTTCCATGATTTCTGCGGCGTCGAACCGAACCCGATCCCGGTCAAGGCGCTGCTGCGCCGCATCGGCATCGGTCACGACCTGCGCCTGCCACTGCTGCCGTTGTCGGCAGCGCATCATCCGGCTGCCGACCATCTTGCCGGCGACATCGCCGCCCTCGAAGCCCTTTCCAGCCACTGACCTTCCGTCTTGGTCTGACCCAGGAGATTCACATGCGTCAATCCGTTTCCACCGTCCGCGTGCTGTCCTATGCCCTGCTTGCCGTGGCGGTCGCTGCCGGCACCACCGGCTGCTTCAAGCGCGGCGCCAAGGGCGACTACGCCCTGGCCCCGGAAATGCGTCCGCTGGAAGTGCCGCCGGACCTGAACCTGCCCAATGCCACCACCGACAACAAGGTGCCGACGTTGGCCTCGGCCACCAAGCCGGCGGCGCCGGTTGCTGCGGCTCCGGCAGCCGGCAGCACCGGTTTCACCATTGCCGGTGGCAAGGATGAAGCCTTCGCCAAGGTCGGTACCGCACTGGAAGGCGTGGAGGGCGTGACCATCGCCAGCCGCGCGCAGTTGCTGGGTTCGTACGACGTGGCCTACGAGGGCAGCAACTTCCTGGTCCGCGTAGTGGCCGTCGACGCCGGCGCCTACATCTCCGCGGTTGACCCGCGTGGCCTGCCGGCCACCGCCGAAGCGCCGGTGAAGCTGATCGCCGCGCTGAAGGCGAAGCTCGCCCAGTAAGGGCTGGTCGGATGGCTGCGGGCCTTGGTCCGCCCCCGCTCTGGTAGCGGCCGACCTTGGTCGGCGCTTTTGTGCCAACCAAGGTTGGCACCTACCAGGTTGCGCGGTTGGCACCTGCCGGAGCGCACGGTTGGGGTCTGCCGAAGAACAGAAAAGGGCGCCCATGGGCGCCCTTTTCGTTACCGCCGTGGGCGCTTCTCAGCGCTCCAGCAGCTTCAGCTTGTCCGGCTTGCCATCCCATTCGCCGGCGTCGGCGGGCGGGTCCTTGCGCACGGTCAGCACCGGCCATTCCTTCGCCAGCTCGGCGTTGAGGGCAACGAAGCCTTCCTGTCCGGCAGGAACATCGTCCTCCGGGAAGATCGCATTGACCGGGCACTCCGGCTCGCAAAGGGTGCAGTCGATGCACTCATCCGGGTCGATCACCAGGAAGTTCGGGCCTTCGTGGAAGCAATCCACGGGGCACACTTCCACGCAATCGGTGTGTTTGCACTTGATGCAGTTTTCGGTGACGACAAAGGGCATGGGCTTGGGGGTGGATCGATTCCTGAACCTGCCAATTCTAGAACAGGTTGGCCCCCGGTGTCGGCGCGGGGCGCAGAACGGGCGTCTGGCAGGCGCGACCGTGGGAGTCATTGGCGGCACGGCGGGGGCTGTGCGACGCTGCGGGGCACTCGGTCGCCCACCGTGGCCGGACTCCCTTCCCAGCAGGATCGTCCATGTCCCAAACCCAGCCCAGCACCGCGCCCCATGGCGGTGAGAACACTGCATTCATCGTCCTGATC
Organism: Stenotrophomonas sp. GD03777; assembly: GCF_029842485.1. NCBI lineage: Bacteria > Pseudomonadati > Pseudomonadota > Gammaproteobacteria > Lysobacterales > Lysobacteraceae > Stenotrophomonas > Stenotrophomonas sp. GD03777. The sequence goes on along the minus strand of NZ_JAOCGL010000021.1, from coordinate 7,391 downwards.
AGCTGCGTGGCCACCCTTGGTGGATTCCTGTTCGGTTTCGACAGTGGTGTCATCAATGGCACGGTCGATGGCCTCCGCCAGGCCTTCAACTCCAGTGAGGCGGCGCTCGGTTTCGAAGTCGCCTCGATGCTGCTGGGCTGCGCGATCGGCGCCTTCCTGGCGGGGTGGCTGGGTGATCGCCTGGGACGCCGCGGTGTCCTGATCGTGTCAGCGCTGATGTTCCTTGTCTCGGCGCTCGGTGCCGGCGCGGCCCACGCGTCCTGGCTGTTCATCGCCGCCCGCGTGCTGGGCGGTTTCGCGGTGGGCGCGGCCAGCGTGATGTCACCGGCCTACATCGCCGAAGTCGCCTCGGCGCGTTACCGCGGCCGGCTGGCCACGGTGCAGCAGATGGCGATCATCTGCGGCTTGTTTGCGGCCTTCCTCAGCAATTACCTGCTGGCGCGTGCCGCCGGCGCCTCGACCGAGCCCCTGTGGCTGGGCCATGAGGCCTGGCGCTGGATGTTCTGGATGCAGGTGCTGCCCTCGGGGCTGTTCCTCCTGTTGTTGCTGGTGATCCCGGAAAGCCCCCGTTTCCTGGTGTTGAAGGGGCGCCAGGGGCAGGCGAGGGCGGTGCTGGCGCGGCTGTACGGCGAGGCCGCGGCCACGGCCAAGCAGGCCGAGATCGAGGCGAGCCTGGCCCAGGACCAGCACAAGCCGCGCTTCGGCGACCTGCGCAACAAGGCCACCGGCAAGCTGCGCCCGATCCTCTGGGTGGGTATCGGCCTGGCCATGTTCCAGCAGCTGGTCGGCATCAACGTGGTGTTCTACTACGGCGCGGTGCTGTGGCAGGCGGTGGGTTTCTCGGAAAGCGACGCGCTGCTGATCAACGTGTTGTCCGGCGCGCTGAGCATCGGTGCCTGCCTGCTGACGGTACTGCTGATCGACCGCATCGGGCGCAGGCCGCTGCTGTGGATCGGTTCGGTCGGCATGTCGGTGGCGCTGGTGCTGATGGTGGTGGCGTTTGCCAGTGGCAGCCTGGCCGACGGTCGCCTGCAGTTGTCCGACGGCATGGGGCGGCTGGCGCTGGTGGCAGCCAACGTCTACGTGGTGTTCTTCAACATGTCCTGGGGCCCGGTGATGTGGGTGATGCTGGGCGAGATGTTCCCCAACCAGATCCGCGGCCCGGCGCTGGCGGTGGCGGGTGCGGCGCAATGGACCTCGAACTTCGCGATCACCGTGACGTTCCCGATGCTGCTGGCCGGCATCGGCCTGGCCGGCGCCTATGGCATCTACGCCGTCGCGGCGATCCTCTCGATCGTCTTCGTGGTCCGCCACGTGCGCGAGACCAAGGGCAAGGAGCTGGAGCAGATGGAAGGCTGACGGCTGGCCTGCCGCCTCTCGACACATTGCGGGTGGCGGACGCAGGTCTGCGCGTCGGGATTGAATTGGCTGCGGAGGGGCGAAGCTGTTCGTGCCGCCTTCGCGGGAAACTGTCAGGAGGGGGCGGGCCACCCTGGCCTGGACCGTTGGCGCCATGGATGGCGCCATCGAGCACCATGGATGGGCTTTTGCGTGTCCAGGCCAGGGTGGCCTGCCCCCTCAACACAGGAAAAGGGAGGCGCTACTGCGACCAAACCGATCGATGCCAATGCAAATCCCGGAAAACAGAAAAGCCCGCACAAGGCGGGCTTTTTCGGTTCCTGCTGCGGCGACTGGCGCTCCCTAGGGGACTCGAACCCCTGTTTTAGCCTTGAGAGGGCCACGTCCTAACCACTAGACGAAGGGAGCGTAACTGTGTCGCTGCCGAGGCAGGAGCGCTAGTATATGCACCTCGATGCCATTGGGCAATCCCGAAACTTCAACCGGAAGCGCCAACATCATTTCCCCTGCTACATCACCGTTCAGCCTGCGCGTCATCCCGCGCGACCAGCACACGATCTCCCGCAAGGACATCAGCCCGAACGCCCTGCGCGTGCTTTATCGCCTGCGCGATGCCGGCTTCGGCGCCTACCTTGTCGGCGGCGCGGTGCGCGACCTGCTGGTCAATGGCCAACCCAAGGATTTCGACGTGGCCACCGATGCCACGCCCGAACAGGTCAAGCAGCTGTTCCGCAACTGCCGCCTGATCGGTCGTCGGTTCCGCCTCGCCCACGTTGTGTTCGGCCGCGAAATCATCGAAGTCGCCACCTTCCGTGCCAACAGCGATGACGGCAGCGGCGACCGCGAGATGGAAAACGGCATGCTCGTGCGCGACAACGTGTACGGCACCATCGAAGACGACGCGGTCCGCCGAGACTTCACCTGCAACGCCCTGTACTACGCCATCGAGGACTTCTCGGTGCGCGACTACACCGGCGGCTTCGAAGACGTCCAGGCGCGCCTGATGAAACTGATCGGCGATCCCGAGCAGCGTTATCGGGAAGACCCGGTGCGCATGCTGCGTGCGGTGCGCCTGGCGGCCAAGCTCGGCTTCCAGATCGAAGAGGGTACCGCCGCGCCCATCCCGCACCTGGCCGGCCTGCTCAACGAAGCCGCGCCGGCGCGCCTGTTCGAGGAAGTGCTCAAGCTGTTCCTGTCCGGGCACGGCGTGGCCAGCTTCGAAGGCCTTGAGCGTTACGGCCTGCTCGACGTGCTGTTCCCGGAGAGCGCCAGGGCGCTGAAGTCCAACCGCACCGGCGCGCTGCGCCGCATGCTGGTCGAGGGCCTGGCCAACACCGATGCCCGCGTGGCCAACGACGAGCCGGTCTCGCCGGCGTTCCTGTTCGCATTGCTGCTGTGGCCGGCGTTCTGCCGCGCACAGGCGACCCTGCTCAAGCAGGGAGTGGCACCGGAAGAGGCGCAGCGCCGCGCCGCCGACCGGGTCACCGTGCAGCAGCTCAGCACCATCGCGCTGCCGCGCCGCTTCTCGCTGCCGATGCAGGAGATCTGGCTGCTGCAGTCGCGCTTCAGCTCGCGCCAGCGCAAGCGCGTATTCCGTACCCTGACCCACCCGCGCTTCCGCGCCGCGTTCGATTTCCTCAGCCTGCGCCAGGTCGCTTCGTCCGAGCATGCAGTGGATGTCCAGTTCTGGCGCGAAGCACAGGCGCAGTCCGGTCGCGAGCTGGAGTCGTCGCTGGATGCGATGCACAGTGAAGACGGCGATGACGAGAGCGGGGCACCGCGCAAGCGCCGCCGTCGCCGTCGACGTCCCGGTGCTGCTGCGGCGGGCGAGTAAGCGATGACCCTCGCCTGGATCGGCCTCGGCGCCAACCTTGGCGACGCGGCCGCGACCGTGGGCGCGGCGATTGCCGCGCTGGACGGCCTGCCGGGAACGCGCCTGCGACAGGCCTCGCGGCTCTATGCAACCCCGGCCTGGGGCAATGAAGATCAGCCGCCGTTCGTCAATGCCGTGGCTGCGGTCGAAACCACCTTGGCGGCCGATGAGTTGCTGCAGGCCATGCTGGCGCTGGAGCGGGGCTTTGGCCGCGTGCGCGATCCGGCGGTGCACTGGGGGCCGCGCGCGCTGGACCTGGACCTGCTGCTGTATGGCACGCAGGTGATCGACCTGCCCGGCCTGCAGGTACCTCATCCCTACCTGCACGAGCGTGCCTTCGTGTTGGTGCCACTGGCCGAAATCGCGCCTGATCTGGCCATTCCCGGTCATGGCAGCGTGCGGGATGCAGTGGTGCGGGTGGATGCCTGCGGGATTGCGCCGATAGGGTGATAATGACCGGGTTATCTCCCCCGGTTATCAGCACATGAGCACCCACGCAGACAGCAAGCCCTGGACCGTTCCCGCCCTGGCCGAGGCCAAGCGCAATGGCCAGAAGCTGGTCATGTTGACCGCCTACGACGCCGGCTTCGCCCGCACCTTCGATGCCAACGGCGTCGATCTGATCCTGATCGGCGATTCGCTGGGCATGGTCGTGCAGGGTCATGATTCGACCCTGCCGGTGACCGTGGCCGACATGGTCTACCACACCCGCGCCGTGGCCCGCGTGCTGCAGCGTGCGCTGCTGGTGGCCGACCTGCCGTTCGGTGCCGATGCCACCCCGGAACGCGCGCTGGATGCCTCGCTGCAGCTGCTGCAGGCCGGTGCCGAGATGGTCAAGATCGAAGGTGCCGGCTTCAAGGTCGACATCATCCGCTACCTGGTCGAGCGCGAGATTCCGGTCTGCGCGCACCTGGGCCTGACCCCGCAATCGGTGCTGCGCCTGGGCGGCTTCAAGATCCAGGGCCGCGGCGATGCTGCGCGCCAGCTGGTGGAGGATGCCAAGGCCGTGGCCGCCGCAGGCGCCAGCATCATGGTGCTTGAATGCGTGCCGACCCCCGTCGCCGCCGAAGTGACCGCTGCGGTGGATGTGCCGACCATCGGTATCGGTGCTGGCCCGCAGTGCGATGGCCAGGTGCTGGTGCTGCACGATTTCCTCGGCCTGGACAGTGGCCATCGCCGTCCCAAGTTCGTCAAGGATTTCCTTGCCGAAGGCGGCTCGGTGGCCGGTGCCACCCGCGCATTTGCCGACGCCGTGCGCGACGGCAGCTTCCCCGACGAACAGCACGCGTACGCCCAATGATCCAGACCTTCAACGAGCTCGGCGCACTGCGCGAGCAGATCGCCCAGTGGAAGCGCGAGGGCCTGCGCGTGGCGCTGGTGCCGACCATGGGCAACCTGCATGGGGGCCACCACTCGCTGGTGGCCCTGGCCCGCCAGTATGCCGACAAGGTGGTGGCGAGCATCTTCGTCAACCCGACCCAGTTCGGGCCGAACGAGGACTTCAGCCGCTACCCGCGCACGCCCGAGGCCGACGTTGCCGGGCTGGAGCAGGTTGGCTGCGATGCGGTGTGGCTGCCCAGTGTCGAGGCGATGTACCCGCTGGGCGTGGACAGGACCACGCGCGTGCACGCGCCGGGCGTGAGTGAAGTGCTGGAAGGTGCCAGCCGCCCGGGGCACTTCGATGGCGTCTGCACGGTGGTGGCGCGCCTGTTCCTGCAGGTGCAGCCGGAGGTGGCCGTGTTCGGTCGCAAGGACTACCAGCAGCTTGCCGTGATCAGGCAGATGGTGGCCGAGCTGTCGTTCCCGATCCAGATTGTTGGTGCGGAGATCGTGCGCGACGAGGATGGCCTGGCCAAGAGCTCGCGCAACCAGTACCTGAGCGCCGAACAGCGTCCGGTCGCGACCACCATCCACCGGACCCTGCTGGGCATGCGCGAAGGCTACGTGGCCGGGCAGGCACGTGATCGCATCGAGGCCGAGGCCACTGCCGCATTGCAGGCGGCCGGTTTCCAGGTTGACTACGCGGTGCTGCGCACTCCGGAGCTGGCCGAGCCGACCTTCGACGGCGGCGGCCGGGTGGCGCTGATCGCCGCACGGCTGGGTACCACCCGGCTGATCGACAACCTGGAGTTCTGAACTCCGGCGGCGCCGCGCGATGCATGGGGTCAGATCCCTTTCCCAGGGGAAAAGGGATCCGCCTCCGGTTTCACCGCCTACCTGAACAGGTTGCCGGCCGTAATGCCCGGCGCTGTGCGGGTGCTAGAATCCGCTCTTTCCTTTGCCGTTGCAGCGCCCCCATGCACCTGTCCCTGCTCAAGACCAAGATCCACCGCGCCACCGTCACCCATTCCGAGCTGAACTACGAAGGCTCGATTGCCATCGATGACAACCTGCTGGCTGCCACTGGCATCCGCGAGTTCGAACAGGTGCACATCTGGGACGTGACCAACGGTGCGCGCTTCTCGACCTATGCCATCCGCGCCGAAGCCGGCAGCGGCGTTGTCTCGCTCAACGGTGGCGCCGCGCGCCACGTGCAGGTCGGTGACATCATCATCATCGCCGCGTTCGCCAGCATGACCGAGCAGGAAGCTGACAGCTTCAAGCCGAAGCTGGTGTACGTTGATGGCAACAACCAGATCACCCACACCAACGACACGATCCCGACCCAGGCCGCATGACAACGAACAACGGATTCGACTCGCTGCACTCCCACGCCCAGCGCCTGAAGGGCGCAAGCATTCCCAGCCTGCTCGCCGCCGAACCCGGCCGCGTGCAGGACCTGGCGCTGCGGGTCGGTCCGTTGTACGTCAACTTCGCCCGTCAGAAATACGATGCCGCGGCGCTGCAGGCGTTGCTGGCGCTGGCTGCCGACCGTGATGTCGGTGGCGCCATCACCCGCCTGTTCCGCGGCGAGCAGGTCAATCTGACCGAAGGCCGCGCCGCGCTGCATACCGCGCTGCGTGGCGACGTGGTCGATGCGCCGGTGGCGGCCGAGGCCTATGCCACCGCGCATGGCATCCGCCAGCGCATGGGCGTGCTGGTGCGCGCGCTGGAAGACAGCGGCGTGACCGATGTGGTCAGTGTCGGCATCGGGGGTTCCGACCTCGGCCCGCGCCTGGTCGCCGATGCGCTGCGCCCGGTCAGCGGTGCGCGCCTGCGCGTGCATTTCGTGTCGAACGTGGACGGCGCCGCCATGCAGCGCACGCTGGCCACGCTGGATCCGGCGAAGACCGCCGGCATCCTCATCTCCAAGACCTTCGGCACGCAGGAAACGCTGCTCAACGGCCAGATCCTGCACGACTGGCTGGGTGGCAGCGGGCGCCTGTATGCGGTCAGCGCCAATCCGGAGCGCGCCGCCAAGGCCTTCGCGATCGCCGCCGATCGCGTGCTGCCGATGTGGGACTGGGTCGGTGGCCGTTATTCGCTGTGGTCGGCGGTCGGTTTCCCGATTGCGCTGGCAATCGGCTTCGAACGTTTTGAACAGTTGCTGGAAGGCGCGGCGCAGATGGATGCGCATGCGCTGGATGCACCGCTGGAGCGCAACCTGCCGGTGCTGCATGGCCTCACCGACATCTGGAACCGCAACCTGCTGGGCCATGCCACCCACGCGGTGATGACCTACGACCAGCGCCTGGCGCTGCTGCCGGCTTACCTTCAGCAGCTGGTGATGGAAAGCCTGGGCAAGCGCGTGCAGCGCGACGGCCAGCCGGTCACCGTCGACACCGTGCCGGTGTGGTGGGGTGGGGCGGGCACCGATGTGCAGCACAGCTTCTTCCAGGCGTTGCACCAGGGCACCAGCGTCGTTCCGGCCGACTTCATCGGCTGTGTGCACAACGATGATCCCTATACGATCAATCACCAGGCCTTGCTGGCCAACCTGCTGGCGCAGACCGAAGCGCTGGCCAATGGCCAGGGCAGCGAAGATCCGCACCGCGACTACCCGGGGGGCCGGCCGAGCACGCTGATCCTGCTCGACGCGCTGACCCCGCAGGCGCTGGGTGCACTGATCGCCATGTACGAGCACGCTGTGTACGTGCAGTCGGTGATCTGGAACATCAACGCCTTCGACCAGTTCGGTGTCGAACTGGGCAAGCAGCTGGCCAGTGGCCTGCTGCCGGCGCTGCAGGGCGAGGATGTGGCGGTTGCCGACCCGATGACC
>NZ_JAOCGL010000209.1:0-2508 GCF_029842485.1 Stenotrophomonas sp. GD03777 | reverse complement strand
CGCAGCGGCTCGATGCGGTCGTACTGCCAGTCCAACCAGTGCGGCTGCAAGCGCCCGCGTTCGCGCAGCTGCTGCTGGAACCGGGCCAGCCGGCCCTGCGCGGTATCGGCCAGCGCCACCATCACCGGCATGCGCGTGGCGCAGGCTTCAGAGAGCAGGTTCACCGAATCGGGCGAGACCACCACGCGGTTGGCCCAGCCGAGCAGGCCACCATAGGGATTGGTACCGTCGCCACCGTCGCCCCAGATCACGTGCGGCAGGTCGGCGAATTTCGCGCGCAGGATCTCGGCCAGGGCCGGCGGCGTGCGTCGCGAGGTGGTGGCCAGCAGGCTGCCGCCTTCGCTGCGGATCTGCTCGGCCAGCGCCTGGAACACACCGACCATCGCCGTCTCGTCCCACGGCGCCAGCGGCGTCGGCCCGCCCACCAGTAGTGCGGTGCGCGGACCGGGCAGGGTGCTGAAGCCGGCGAACGCGGCGCGACCCCAGGCCAGCCAGTCGTCGTCCACCGGGTTGAGGCTGCCGAGCAGGGTCAGCACATTGCTGCCGCGCAGGGCGTCGTGTTCGGGCACCACCACCACGTCCCAATGGCGGGCGCCGATGCGCGGGTCGAGGATCTGCACCACCTGGCTGCCGCGTGCACGCAGCACGCGCAGGGCACCGGCCGCCTGGCGACCACAGCCGATCGCCAGTGCCGGCGCCTCAGCCGCCAGCGTCGCCAAGGCCTCGCCGTAGCCATTCACATCGCCAGGCAGCCGCCGCGGCGACAGCCAGCGCCAGGGTGCGCGCGGTTGCAGGAGCAGCGGTCGGTGGGTGCCCTGGCGCAGTGCCGAGGCCAGCGCGACCGCCTGGCGGACATTGCCCGCACGGCCGTCAGTGACCGTCCATGGCGCGCTCGATCGTTTCACCATTGGCATTAATTCGTTTCAGCCCTGCTGGGTGTTGCAACAGTCGCGACACTCTACACTGCGGCTCGTCGTTTCGCCCCGCGCCGCCCGCGGGCACTGACTTCCTTTCGCCGCCCTGGAGATCCACCGATGTCCCACGCGCTCGACGCCGCTGCCCTTGACCAGCTGTTCCGTACGGCCCGCACCCAGAACGCCTTCCTCGACAAGCCGGTCCCCGAGAGCCTGCTGAAGGAACTGTACGACCTGGTGAAGTGGGGCCCCACCGCGGCCAACACCACGCCGGCGCGCTTCGTCTTCGTCACCTCGAAGGAGGCCAAGGACAAGCTGGCCCCGGCGCTGTCCGAAGGCAACCTGGCCAAGACCATGGCTGCGCCGGTCACCGTCATCATCGGTTTCGACCTGGACTTCCACGAGAAGCTGCCGTACCTGTTCCCGCACACCGATGCCAAGGCCTGGTTCGATGGCCCGCAGGAAGGCCGCCACGAAGCCGCCATCCGCAACGGCAGCCTGCAGGGTGCCTACCTGATCCTGGCTGCGCGCGCGCTGGGCCTGGATGCCGGCCCGATGTCCGGTTTCGACCCGGCCAACGTCGACGAAGCCTTCTTCGCCGGCACCTCCATCAAGTCGAATTTCCTGGTCAACCTGGGTTACGGTGACCCGGCGGGCCTGTTCCCGCGCCTGCCGCGCCTGTCGTTCGACGAAGCGGCGCGCATCGCGTAAGTCGCTGTATCGGTTTCGGGCCCGCTGTTCCGCGGCGGGCCATTGCTGCACCGTGTACCCACCCTACGATCCGGAGAGTTCCTCAGATGAGCGCCACCCGTAAACTGCTGCTGCCGCTGGCCCTGACCCTGGCCATCGCCGCCTGCTCCAAGCCGGCCGATACCGCTGCCCCGGCTGCCGATGCCGCCGCCCCGGCCACCACCGAGCAGGCTGCCACCCCGGCGGCTGATGCCGCTGCTGCCGCGCCAGCTGCTGAAGCGATCAAGATCGCCTCGGGCACCTACAAGCTGGACCCGAGCCACACCGACGTGCTGGCGCAGTGGAGCCACTTCGGCTTCTCCAACCCCAGCGCGCACTTCGGCAACGTCGAAGGCACCCTGGTGTACAACGCCGAAGACGTGACCAAGTCCACCGTGGAAGTGAAGCTGCCGCTGAGCGGCCTGAACAGCTTCACCGCCAAGTTCGACGAGCACCTGAAGAGCGCCGACTTCTTCGACGCCGCCAAGTTCGCCGATGCCACCTTCAAGAGCACCAAGGTGGAAGCGGCCGGCACCAACAAGCTGACCGTCACCGGCGACCTGACCATCAAGGGCATCACCAAGCCGGTCACCCTGGACGTCACCGTCAACGGCGGCGGCGAGCACCCGATGGCCAAGGTTCCGGCCGCCGGCTTCGATGCCACCACCACCCTGAAGCGCAGCGATTTCGGCGTCGGCGCCTACGCCCCGAACGTCAGCGATGAAGTGAAGATCCGCATCACCACCGAAGCCACCGGCGAAAAGCCGGCCGCTTGATGCACCCAGCTCACTCGTCGTGAGAAGGCAGAAGGCCCGCTGAAAAGCGGGCCTTCTTTTTGGGTTCTGCATGCGAGGTGCCCGATGCC